>CALLAG010000160.1 GCA_938002705.1 uncultured Saprospiraceae bacterium
CCAGATTCTTGGATTACTTCATTGATACCTACTAAGTTATAGCCCTTATTATAGAACAACTTAGATGCGGTATCTAATATAATATCACGTGTGCTTAAAGCCATTGTATTTCCGAAACAGACAACTCGGTCTGATTGTTCAATTATGTAAATGTAAAGATGTATAAATAAATTCAGGCAAGATATATGCAGAGGCTATAGTATAAAGTGAAAAGCCCCGCCTCTCCAGGCGGGGCACTCAATCAATAAACCAATCTCATGATTCCCGAACTGATGTCGGGAACGAAAAGAAATTTTGAGACTATGACCTACATTTAGGCCTATGACTCTATTTTAAAAAAGACGAAATCCTTGTTTACTAAGGCTATAGAACATGCCTTTAACCCAGCTTAATGCAATAAAAAAATTGCATTAAAGACGATTATTTTTAAAAAAAATAATGTCAGGGTTAACCTCGACAAAACATTGTCTTTCAATGTTTTTGTCTACCCAAAGGGTGATTTATACATATAAATGGATAAATCAGGTTAAGGTATTTTCATCATTCACTCAGGTCAAATTTAGTGTCTCCTTATCCATGTAATAAAGGAGGAGTAATGCCGATGGCTATTCAAAATGCCCTATAATAAATTATAACGTTTTAAATATGCATCGAGCATTATACCATCATCAAATAATAAATTAAAAATGGTATAAAAACCCCGCCTCTCCAGGCGGGGACTCAATCAATAAACCAATCTCATAATTCCCGAACGGACGCCGGGAATGAAAAGAAATTTTGAGCCTCTGATCTACATTTAGACCTATGACTCTATTTTTAAAAAAGACGAAATCCTTGTTTAATTGTATCTAAAAAAATAGATACGAGATTCCTATCTTCTTCTCAGGTGTGGTTATTAAAAATAGATTGATAAAAAAATTCTATATAAAAAGTACTATTGGCAATTATATCAATGTCTAATCGACATTATTATGAAAATATGAATTATTAGATTCTATAATAGGGCCATCCGTCTCATCAAAATTGATACTCAATTTTGAATTAGATTTCTGCTCTATCTTATTAAGGTCATCTAATTGAATTTCTCTACGTTTATATGCTGGAATATCTTCCATCTCAGCTATCGTCCTTGGGTTATCTAATGGCACAGAACTCTTACGTCTCTCCACATTCTGAGAAGCAGGTCTTACTGCTCTTCTCTCTCGCTGCACGGGCATAGCAGGTTCTCTTTTTTGAGAACTTACAAATGGATCTATACTATTAGACTGAGGATCCAAGTCGATAACATTATTCTGCGTGTAAGTATTGATAGCGTCTGCCTTATCAGCTTCTGAATCTTCTACGTCAAACACTTCATCTATGTGCACCTTCTTAACTTGAGCTGCTGCTTGTATGTGTCGCTTAGCACCTTCTTCAAATCCTGTAGCTATGATTGTTATACTTAATTTATCTTCCAGTGCCTCGTCTGTACAGTTACCCCATATGAGGTGTGTCCCGTAACCTGCTTCTTCTTGGATGTAATCTGTGATCTCTCCTATCTCATCCATTGTTACTTCATTGACTCCAGAAGAGATATTCAATAATATATGCTGGGCACCTCTGATATCATTATCTTCTAATAGTGGAGAGTTCAATGCCGTCTCTACAGCTACTTTTGCCCTATCAGGACCTGCTGCTTCTGCATACCCCATGATAGATACACCACTGTTTTTCATTACAGTATTGACATCCTTAAAGTCTACGTTAATATATCCTGGCAGTGTTATAATCTCTGCTATTCCTCTTGCAGCTGTAGTCAATACGTCATCCGCTTTTGAGAATGCATTCTTAAGTGTAAGGTTACCATATATTGATCTTAATCTATCATTAGATATGACTAATATCGAGTCTACACTTTTCTTAAGATTCTCCATGCCTTCGATTGCTTGATTCTGTCTTCTCAGACCCTCAAACTTGAATGGCAATGTAACGATAGCGACTGTCAAGATACCCATTTCCTTAGCTGCCTTTGCTATAATCGGTGCTGCACCTGTTCCAGTACCACCACCCATACCAGCAGTTATAAATAGCATCTTTGTTCCAGTATCTAAAAATTTCCTTACATCATCTATAGACTCTATACATGACTGCTTACCCACTTCTGGGACAGAACCTGCACCCATACCTTCTGTAAGATGTGGACCTAACTGTATCCTCACACCTACTGGGCTTGCATTAAGAGATTGATTATCAGTATTACATACGGCAAAATCCACACCTACTATACCTTGATTAAACATGTAAGCTACCGCATTGCTACCACCGCCTCCTACACCTATGACTTTTATGATTGTTTCGTGTCTTTCTTCAAATATCATATCCTTAGATTTTTATTGAATGTCTTAATTAGTATGCTTTTTAAAATTCAGAATCAGGAGTGGCTTCAAAGAAGTCTCTCGTATATGTAAAAAATCTACTCATCCATCTGTTCTTCTGCCTTTCATCTTTGGCTTGAGCTGACTCTTCGGTGACAAGCTCTTTCTTACCGCTATCATCTTCATGCTTATCCTCAACTAAGTCAAATACCTCAGAGGAGTTATGCTTTAGATTATCTATAGCTATAGCTAACAATCCCACCGCGGTAGAATAAATAGGACTTGCAATCTGAGTAGAATAGCCATGTGCTAATAATTCTATTGGCTGACCTAATCTTGTGCTTAGTCCAGTATGATACTCAGACAATAGATCTATGTCCTTAAGCAATGATCCACCACCAGTTAATACAATTCCTGCTATTAATTTATTTTCAAATCCTGACCTCTTGATCTCCCATAACACGTAATCAAATATCTCACGTATTCTTGCTTCGATAATCTTAGCCAAGTTCTTTTCTGAAATTTCTTTATAATCTCTACCCTTGAATCCAGGTATAGTTATGATCCTATTATCTACAATCTCATCAGATAGTGCAGAGCCGAATTTTGTTTTTAATTTCTCAGCTTGATCTTTCATTACCGTACATCCTTCCTTGATATCATTAGTGATAACATTACCACCGAATGGAATGACTGATGTATGTCTGATAATACCGTCTTTGAATATTGTAATATCCGTAGTACCACCCCCTATATCTACTAATGCAACACCTGCTTCCTTCTCCTCATAAGTCAAGACGGCCTTAGAAGATGCTATCGGCTCTAATGTAATATCTGCTACATCTAATCCTACCTTCTCTACACATCTCATAATATTACGTGATGCTGATATCTGTCCTGTGATAATGTGGAAATTGGCTTCCAATCTTACACCTGACATCCCTATGGGATCTACAATGTTAGACTCATCATCTACTGTGAATTCTTGTGGAAATACATGTAAGATCTTATCACCTGGCGGCAATACAAGCTTATACATATCACTTATTAATTTATTGACATCAGCTTCTGATATTTCACTTTCAGGCTCATTTCTTACGAGAAGACCATGATGATGTATACTCTTAATATGTTGGCCTGCTATACCGACATGTACTTTACCAAATTTTGATTTAGAATTTTTCTGTGCTATCTGAATTGCTTCATTGATAGCTCTAACCGTCTTATCTATATTAGAAACAACTCCACGTGACACGCCTTCTGATTTCACTGTGCCTACACCTAATACTTCGATCTTGTCGTATTCGTTTTTGACACCTGCGATAGCGCATACTTTAGTCGTCCCGATATCTAAAGCAATTGCTAATTGCCTCTTGTCTATCTTGGACTTAAATTGCTCGTTATTCATAAAATGAGTTTTAATAAAAATTAAACAAATCGGTTATTAAGATTGTGACTCTCGTCGTATTATTTGGTCTTTAAATTGTACATCTACTTCGTCGTAATCATTGACTCCGACCTTTTTAAGGCCTTTGTAATAATCCGTGATTCTAATCAACTTTCCATCAAGATCTAATGCATCACCAAGGACGATCTTACTCTGTGGAAACTTAGGCACTATAGTAATCTCTCCCTTTGCATTCACATCTATCTGCTCTACTAAGACTCTGAGAAAATCATCTTCATATATACGTTGAGATAATTGCCATACGTCCTTGATGTTATTGCCTTCTTTAGTTTTATAATTTCTTACATACTGATCCACATGACCTGTCACAACCGGTACTCTAAATGTCTCAGTAACTGGAATCCTACCTCCATCAAAATCAAGATAATAATCATCTCCTCCAGACACTTGTACTCGTACTATGGGCTGTCGCTGCTCTATGATTATATGTAATCTATTATTCTTATCTATAAATAGATCTGACTGATTGATCCTATCATCTCTGTCTAATAAAGATTCAAGATTATAAAGATCCAGCTGACCCACATTAGCTAAGCTTATATCATAGCCCAAAATCCCTTTGAGTTTTTCTTTGACATCCTTTACAGTCAGTAGATATTTTTTACTATCTGATTTTGTGATTTCAATGTTAACATCTGCTATTTGACTATTAAGCCTCTGTACAGTAGCATAGCATAAAAAGAAAACCAACAACCCAACTATCCCTAGCTTGATATAGCTTATACTTTCAGTAGTTTTATGTTTTCTTTTTTTTGTCAAAATTCTATTTTACTGTGTCTTGTCTTTTAATATTTTTATAATATCACTGTGATACTTATCTAAATCTGCTGCACCTATTGTCATTACAATATCAGCGTCTATTTCTTCTATTTTCTTAAGCATATTGCTTCCACTATCTACTACCCACTTATCATCGATTGGGATTAGATTATAAATCATCTCAGAGCATACACCTTCTATAGGTTCTTCTCTTGCCGGATATATAGGCATCAATATTACCTTATCCAACTTACTCAGCTCATCAGCAAATCCTCTATAGAAATCATTCGTCCTCGTATAAAGGTGAGGTTGAAAAATTCCTAAAATGACTTTATCTGGGTACAGCTCATTTATTGTACTTACAGCATATCTTAACTCTTCAGGATGATGAGCATAATCATCAACTAAGACTTTCTCCTCATCATAGATCCATTCGAATCTTCTCTTGATTCCTTTGAATTCTCTAATACTATCCTTGACCTTATCAATGTCTTGTGTATAATGCAAAGCCACTGAGATAGCCACCGAAGTATTAGAGATATTATGTAGTCCAGGTAATTGAGTTACTATATTCTCTATCTTACCTCTACTACCAGTATAATTAAAAGTGTATCTATTATCTACAACTTCTATATTATCAAATGAGAAATCTTTAGAAGCATCTATTATTGATACGTTAGATCTACTTAGATCATCTAAGAAAGTATCAGAAAAATACTTCAACCATTTACTATCGATGATCAACGTTCCACCATTCTGAATCTGACGACACAATTGCTCATAAGCAGCGTACATATTATCTACATTCTCATAGATATCAAGATGATCAGCATCCATCGATAATACTGCAAGAATATGAGGATGCAGATGCAAAAATGATCTGTCGTACTCATCAGCTTCCAGAACGATAGTGTCCGATTGTCCTTTGATAAAATTAGAATGTTGTTCTACCAGTATTCCACCTAAAAATGCTGTAATATCTAATCCACAATACGTCAATATCTGGGCAACAATAGAACTGGTAGTAGTCTTACCATGCGTACCTGCGATGGCAATTGTAGTCTTTGCCTTACTCAGCAGACCTAACACTTCAGCTCTTTTATATAATGGATAATCTAATTCTCTGATCTTGACTAATTCTGCATTATGATCTGGTATCGCAGGTGTCATAACAACTGCATCTATATCATCTGGAATCTTGTCTACATCAATATCATAATGGATATCCATCCCTTCTTCGACCAACTTTTTGGTCAATTTTGTTTCGGCTATATCATAACCGTATATCTCTACGCCCTCATCAAGGAAGTATCTTGCAATAGCACTCATGCCTATGCCTCCTATCCCAAGGAAATACAATTTTCTAATTGAGGACAAATTCATTTGCTCTAATCAACTACGTCATAGACGTTTCATTTCTTAATTAACTTCAATATTTCATCAACGATAATCTCACTAGATTCTGGCTTAGCCAATCTTCTGAGATTCTTACTCAAGCTTTCTTGAGATTCTTTATTACGTATAAGCTCGACTGCAGTAGTCATCATTTTCTGATCAGCATCATTATCTCTTACTACTATTGCTGCCCCCTCGTCAGACAGAGCATCCGCATTCTTGTTCTGATGATCCTCTGCTACATTAGGCGACGGTACCAGTACACATGGTCGTCCTGTAATACATAGTTCAGATATCGTCAGAGCTCCTGCTCTACAGACAACTATATCTGCAGCACTATAT
>CALLAG010000161.1 GCA_938002705.1 uncultured Saprospiraceae bacterium
CTCTTCTTTTCCGACCTTTCCTGATAGGGCTACATCCGTATTATAATACTGCGTAAGTCCTTCATTAGCCATCAGGCAATCATTAAGGTTTTGTCCTACTCCGTCACCACACTTACCAGCAGCTGTTCTTCCATGTCCTAAAGATAACGCGATGGTGTTAGGTTCCATACCGAATTGTAATACAACGGGCACAGTCATTTCCTTACCACCTACAGTTACTTTAGCGAGATCTCCGTCTATAAGACCGTTTAGACCCTTGAACTTTTTGTTACCATCGTAAGAGACAGGTACAGCGAGGTAGTTACCCCAACTCGTTCTTGCTACAGGATCTGGCATCTCCATCAACCAAGGGTTAGAACTGAACTGTCCATTACCCATACTGACTGACTCATATATCGCCATCTCAAGTTCTCCAGAACTTGGCTTACTTATTTTACTTTTTGCTAAGCTTACATCTACGTTAAATCCACCAGCATTACTGCCACCATTAACTGTCACTACACCATCATGTAAGGCATTATCCCAGAATGATGAGAAAGTGGCAAAAGCTGTTTGGTTAGCAAATACTTTATTTTTCCATGTTTTCTGTACGTAGTCAAGATAAGACTTTCCTCCTGCGATATTATCTGATTTTGCCCATGTAAGAAGTGTTACTTCTTTCTGTCTTGTATCAAATAGTGGGCTTATCGTAGGCTGTATAAGACTGATCTGATCTCTCTTAGCTTGTGCATCTCCCCAGCTTTCTAATACATGGTGAGTCGGTGCTATAAGGTCACAGATTGCTGTTGTTTCATTAGGTTGGTAAGCAACTGCGATTCTGTTTTTGACTTTAGCTGCCGCTGTCGCAAATCCTGCTGACTTATGAAAATCATATAATGGATTACATCCCATGAATATGACTGTATCTACAAGCCCAGCTGACATTTCTGATACTAATGCTTCTACATCGCTTTCGTTACCTTGACGTTGTAATGATGCATCGTTGAATGTGATCGTCTTGCCATAGTTACTGAGTACATTATTGATATCATTGATTAATATCTGCTCATATACATTGTTACTTGAACCTACAACAAGTGATTTGCCTCTTGCTGATGTTAAGTGACTTGCTACTTTGTCTAAGCCCTTTTTGGCTTTGGCATTGAGGCCAGATCCTCCGCTACCTCCTGTGATTTTACCATGTAAGTAAGCTATTGCTGCTCCCATCTCACTTGGTCTTACAAGGACACGATTATCAGCATTCGATCCAGTCATTGACATGTGACTCTCTACCTGAATATGTCTCGACATTTTGGAGTTTACTCCATTTACTTTTCTCTTACTTATGTATTGTCTCGCATACTCGACTGGAGAGATCCAAGTCCCTAAAAAATCTGCATTAAAACTGACGATAACATCAGCTTTATCAAAGTGGTATCCTGGAATGACTCTATCTCCGAATGACATCTCATTAGCTTCTAATATCGCAGCTGATGATACTGGATCATAAGTTATAACTTTAGCTTGAGGATATTTAGATTGAAACTCTTTGAGTGATTCTTTTGCTGATGGACTTAGTATTGTGTCTGTTACTATTCTTATATTCTTAGATGCACCTAACTGAGATACAACTTTGCCATCAAGATCAATCCATGAGATATCAGTGTATGATTCTCCATCTTTCATTTGAGGTTTTCTGTATCTATTGGTATCATACAGACTTAGGACTGAAGCTTGTGCTCTAGCAGATGTACCACCCTTAGTCATAGAAGAGAGGTCATTACCTTCTATCTTGATAGGACGCCCTTCTCTACACTTAACTAATATAGGACAGTAGTCTCCACCCTCGACGTACGTTGATGCATAGTAAGTGGCCACACCAGGCACTATTGTGTCAGGTTTTACAACATAAGGGATCGCTCTTTTTACAGGAATATCACAGCCTGCAGCGACTGTTGCTGCACCTACTGAGAAACCCAAGAACTTAAGGAAATCTCTTCTGTTAGAATCTTTTTCCAAGAGGACATCGCTGTTCTCAAGAAGGTCTGGACTTTTAAATTCCTGATCTACAGATTTAAGGAATTTTTCGTCCCTATTAAGATCTTTTTCGCCTACCCAAATAGAATTATCTTTCATCGTTTATTTATCGTGCTTCAGTATGATTTTAATAATGGCATTTTGCACATTCGAGTCCACCTATATCTTCTACAGTCACTGCGTCTTTTGTACCATCTTTTAATGCGTCATGATAATTCTCATAACTTGTATAATATTCATTACCCTCGAACTTAACTTCTGTCTGTCTGTGACAATTAATACACCAACCCATAGATAGAGGAGAGTGCTGTGACATCACTTCCATCTCTTCTACTGTACCATGGCACTGCTGACATTCTAATTGACCTACAGTAACATGCTGAGCATGATTAAAGTATACATGGTCAGGAAGGTTATGGATTCTGATCCACTCTATAGGACCGTATATAGATTTCTTCTGATCATTGGTTAATGATTCTACTATATGTGCCCATTGTTCTTCTACAACTTCTTGACCTTCTTCTGGTAACTGTACAGCATCATCTATCTCGTTTTCGACCTTATAGTTATCAGCTATCCATTTAGTATAGACGGCTTTTATTTCATCATTGGACATATTTTCATATCCTTCCATGTACTTATTAGTAGCTGGGTCCCATCCTATCGATGCGTATATTTTAGTCAACTCTGCAGTACCATACTTAGATCCTACATTAATAGCTGAGTGACAGTTCATACATGTATTAGTAGCGGGGATCACTGAGTGCTTAGATCTCCTAGCACCATCGTGGCAGTACTGACAATCTATCTTCTGAATACCTGCATGGGTAGCATGAGAAAATTTGATAGGCTGCTCAGGAGCATATCCTTCTTGTCTTCCGAGTGACACTGCTTTATTAACTGTCGTATAACCAGCGAATATGATACCTGCAAATAGTATAAATGATACAACACCTTTTCCCGTAAGGGTTTCTATTATTGATTTGCTTTGGTATTCTTTACCTTCTTTCTTAGCAGCTATGACATTAAGATTAGATATTACTCTTGTGAGTAACAGGGCAAGAATGGCCAATAACCCAAATAAAGCGTAATATAACCATGTGGGAGTCTTGGATGATGCAGCAACACCTGAGCCTGATATATCTCCATCAGTGTCTGTTGCAGGTACTGCATTAACCTGAGCATCTACATATAATAATATGGATTCGATATTTTCGTCAGTAAGATGCTGTGCAGCATTCATTACTGTAGGCTTGTATTCATTCCATAACTCTACTGCTCTGGGATGTCCCTTAGCGATCATTGCTTGAGAGTTTCTTATCCAAGCATATAGATCTTCTCTGGGATAATCAGCCCATCTTTCTTCTACTCCAGCGAGTGCTGGACCAGTAGCTGCTTTTTTCATGCCTTTAGCATGACAACTTGCACAGTTATTAGCAAAAAGTGTCTTACCAGCTGCTGGCGTCGCTTCCGCAGCAAGATAGCAAGGAAGGAAAGCTATGATGGCTATGTAAGTGAATCGCTTTATTGTATGTCTGATCATTCTTAGAATCTATTATGAAAATTAACCTCGAATTAACACATCGAAATTGCTGCAAATTTATGATTCAGAAGGAGCATTAACAATTATTAAATTAACTTTTAATTATTTAGATGTAGTCTAAATAATTAAATCGACACCGCAGCTTTTATATGCGGATGTGGATTATAATCGGTTAATGTAAAGTCCTCAAAATCAAAGTCCAATATATTATTAATATTCTTATTTAATACCATAGTCGGCAAAGGCCTCGTTTCTCGCTCTAATTGCAGCTTTGCCTGCTCGATATGATTAAGGTACAAATGCACGTCTCCAAAGCTGTGAATGAACTCTCCGTACTCTAATCCACAGACCTGAGCGATCATCATTGTCAACAAGGCGTATGAAGCAATGTTGAACGGAACACCAAGAAATGTGTCAGCAGATCTCTGATATAACTGGCAAGATAACTTACCATCAGCTACATAGAACTGGAATAAGCAGTGACATGGTGTTAGTGCCATAGCATCCAACTCTCCTACATTCCATGCATTGACTATAATCCTACGAGAGTCAGGATTATTTTTAATCAGGTCTATTGCATTTAATAATTGGTCTACGGAAGTGCCGTCAGACTTAGTCCAACTTCTCCATTGCTGACCATACACCGGTCCTAAGTCTCCATTCTCGTCTGCCCAGGAATCCCATATCTTGACATTATGATCTTTGAGGTACTTGATATTAGTATCTCCTTTGATAAACCAAAGCAGCTCATATATTATAGACTTAAGGTGTAATTTCTTAGTTGTGACGAGTGGAAATCCTTGCTGTAGGTCAAATCGCATTTGATATCCAAAACAGCTTATAGTACCCGTGCCCGTTCTGTCACTTTTCTTGACTCCATTATCGAGGATATGCTTAAGTAAGTCTTGGTATTGTATCAAGTTGAATTTTCTTGAAAGCGAAGTTAAGGTTCTTAGAACGATATATATAAAATATTTAATATAAAATATGATAGGGAGTCAATGTAAGTTGATCTATTTTGAAATTTGGCAACTATTCAAGTATATTGTTCCATCTAACCAGAATTAGTAAAACTAATAACTAGCTTAAATCCTATTTCGATGAATTTTAAAAATAAACTCTCTCTACTATTTGCTATTTCTTTGATGCCTCTTATTGGCTTCGCTCAAAGTGCTGAATCCAAAGGCATAGATGAGAGAATTGATGAAGCTTTTGCACCGTTTGCTGGCTTTTGCTTAGATGTTGTATTATGGCAAGTCCCTGGTACGGGTGTGCCCCTGATCATTTTCCTTCTTGTCATAGGAGCTCTCTTTTTTACCATCTATTTTGGATTTCCTAATATCACAAAGTTCGGAACTGCAATTAATGTAGTCAGAGGCAAGTATGATGACTTAGAAAACCATAGCGTTGATGAAAGATCTGCTGTCAATATTGTAGACGGTGATATTATAGATACAATAAGAGATGAGAGCCAAGAAGGAGAAGTCAGTCATTTCCAAGCTTTAGCAACTGCGGTATCAGGTACCGTAGGGTTAGGAAATATTGCAGGAGTTGCGATCGCCATATCTATAGGTGGACCAGGAGCAACCTTTTGGATGATTGTATGTGGTTTTTTAGGTATGTCAACAAAATTTGTTGAATGCACATTAGGTGTCAAGTATCGTGAAGTTGATGCTGATGGCGTCGTCCATGGTGGCCCTATGTATTATCTATCTCAAGGGCTCAAAGAAAAAGGCTTTATTAAATTAGGTAAGATACTTGCTGTCATATTTGCAATACTCTGTATAGGAGGATCTTTTGGTGGTGGTAATGCTGCACAGGCCAATCAAGCCGCTGCACAGCTAGCAAGTTTGATGAATATCTCTGGTGGAAGTAGTGGATTTTTTATAGGTCTTGTATTAGCTGCGATCGTAGGTATTGTCATAATAGGAGGTATCAAGAGAATCGCCTCGGTAACAGAAAAGATAGTCCCTCTTATGGCGGTTATATATATAGTTGCCTGTTTCGTTGTCATATTTAGCAACTTCTCATACATTGATGATGCCTTTGTAATAATTTTTAAGAGTGCTTTTTCAGGAGACGCGGCAGTAGGTGGATTCTTTGGTGTATTAATACAAGGATTTAGACGAGCAGCATTCTCTAATGAAGCTGGAGCAGGATCAGCATCTATAGCCCACTCAGCGGTAAGAACAAATTTTCCCGCTTCAGAAGGATTAGTGGCATTATTAGAGCCATTTATAGATACGATCGTGATCTGTACGATGACAGCTTTAGTGATTATCTTTTACAACAGTGGAGCTTACTTCGAATATGGATCAGTAGTTAATGATCAAGTTACAATTAATGGACAGTCATTAGGAGGCGCTGAGTTAACTTCTGCTGCATTTGCATCTGTCATCCCATGGTTTCCTTATATATTAACTATAGCGATTGTTCTATTTGCAATATCGACTATGATATCATGGTCTTATTATGGCCTACAATCATGGAAGTTCTTATTCGGTAAGAGTAAGGCTGCAGACTTAGCATATAAGTTTTTATTCCTTGCATTTGTAGTTATCGGCGCATCTGCTAATATGAACTCCGTTTGGGGTTTTTCTGATGCTATGATATTAGGAATGGTATTCCCTAACATGATAGGTCTATTTTTCTTATTCCCTGTGGTTAAGGCAGAATTAGTGAAATACTTAGCCGCCATTAAAAGCTAAATCTATTGCATAGTTGTATTCTGCATCTTGGCACCAATGAAGGTGCTAAGGCTACTAATCTGGAACTCGCAGAGATGATGATCTCATCTCGCATAGGGAGCATAGAGCGGTCCTCTAAGCTATATACAACTGCGCCATGGGGCAATACGGATCAAGATGACTTTCTTAATATCGCTATGATATGCCAGACTAATCTATCTGCTGAGGACATCCTGTCAGAGATCCATATAATAGAATCTAAACTGGGACGTATCCGTAATGAAAAATGGGGATCAAGAATTATAGACATAGACATCATCTTCTATGATGAAGAAATAATAAAAAATCCTGATCTTATAATACCTCATCCTCACTTAACTAATCGTAATTTTGTATTGACGCCTTTGATGGATATCTGTCCTGAGTACATGCACCCTGAATTGCAAAAAACCGTATCCGAACTGTATACATTATGCACAGACAAGTCAGAGGTCAACCAATATAATGACTAGAATAAGACCTGAGAGATATCTATGAGCCAAAATGTTATTCCATATTCTTACATTAATATAGAAGGTAATCTGGGTAGCGGTAAGACATCACTTGTGCATATGCTTAGTCATGAGTTTCAGGGGAGGTCGATACTGGAAGAATTTGAGAATAATCCTTTCTTACCACTCTTCTATGATAATCCTGATCGGTACGCATTTACTGTAGAGCTATTCTTTATGACGGAGAGATACAAGCAACTACAAGACCAGTTGTCAGCCCCCAGCTTATTCAGCTCACATACGATATCAGATTTCTGCTTCACTAAGTCATTACTCTTTGCGAGAAAGAATCTGGATGCAGAAGAATACAGATTATTCCAGATGTTATTTTCTGTTCTTGAGAAGGGATTTCCTAATCCAGACTTATTAGTCTATCTGCATAGAGACACTTCTTACCTATTAGATAATATCAGACAAAGGAATCGCTCTTATGAGCAAAGCATAAAAGCGGAGTACTTACAAAAAATTCAAGATTCTTACTTTGAGTACCTCAGAAATATTACATCATTTCCTGTGCTCATATTAGATCTCAAGGGCATGGACTTCGTCAATAACCCCACCAACTATGAGACAGTCAAGTTTTTAATCTCTAAGAAATATAATCCTGGTGTGCACAGGATAACGGTTTCTGTGTAGGTGCATCAATCCAGGCAAGAAGCAAAATACCTTTGCCTCTATCCAATTTCAGGTAACTGAAAGGAATATTATCGTCTCAAAAGAAATTCTAAATCTAATCATAACACTAATCCAACCGACTGATCTCCTCCGCCCTATCATATGCCTTATCATATGCATTCAATAGAGACGCATGTACTTCGTTCTTATCGATCATAGAGAAAGCAGCTTCCGTAGTCCCCCCTTTAGATGAGACTTTCTTAATCCACTCCTCACAGCTGAAGTCATTTTTATTATATGATTCTACGGCGCCTTTAAAAGTCTGATAGGATAACAACTCTGCCTGAGATCTCTCGAAGCCCAATGCTATGGCAGAGTCTATTAATGTCTGCATAAAAAAGAAAACATATGCGGGACCTGAACCAGAGATGGCAGTAGCGGCATCAATTAGTTTTTCTGCAGATACATAAAGCGTCTTGCCTGTAGAGTTCAATAGATTCTGAACCATGACCAATTCTATACGAGTCACTTCTTCCGTAGAAGTAAACACTGTCATCCCTAAGCCGACTTGAGCAGGAAGATTAGGCATAGCTCTGA
This sequence comes from uncultured Saprospiraceae bacterium, assembly GCA_938002705.1. Classification (GTDB taxonomy): domain Bacteria; phylum Bacteroidota; class Bacteroidia; order Chitinophagales; family Saprospiraceae; genus RFSX01. The sequence goes on from CALLAG010000161.1 coordinate 8,010, forward strand.
CTACCTTGTCTGTATTCAATGCCGTTTTGATCTTCTCCATTTTGATACCTGCCATTATAGATAAGATCAATTGTTGTGGACTTATCCACTCTTGGATTATTCCAAAAACAGAATTACAGTCTTGAGGCTTTACAGCCATAATAATCAAGTCTGCATCCTTAATATATGCTCCTGGAGCACCATGTACCGTTCCGATATTCAGAGCAGTAATCTTAGCTGCTTTTTCAGGAGATTTCTCAAGTATCAGCATCTTATCAGGCGTAACGATATGTGATCTCAGAAAGCTCTGAGCATAAGTCAGCCCCATATTACCACCACCAATAACGAGTATCTTCATAAATGATTTAATTTTTTCCTTACAGTCTATCCTACAAGAAACACACCACAATAATTGATATATAGTCATTTTCATAGGTTATAGAGCTACTAAATGATTATTAAATTAAGAATCTCATATTATCATTATTAGTAATGTGAATTTTATAAATTTGCATCAAAGAGCGTCAACATGTCACAGGAAGTCATATATAACGAAGACAATATTAGATCATTAGACTGGAAGGAGCATATCAGGCTCCGTCCTGGAATGTACATCGGTAAACTAGGTGATGGAAGTACGGAGGATGATGGTATCTATGTCTTAATCAAGGAAGTCCTCGATAACAGTATCGATGAATATGTGATGGGACATGGTAAGCAGATAGATATCAAGATCGAAGATGGTAAGGTCCTCATCAGAGATTATGGTCGTGGGATCCCTCTGGGTAAAGTGATAGATTGCGTATCCAAGATAAATACGGGTGGTAAGTATGATTCTAAAGCATTTAAAAAATCAGTAGGGCTTAATGGTGTCGGTACCAAAGCCGTCAATGCATTATCGGAGTACTTCAAGGTAGCCGCCTATAGAGATGGCAAATCTAAGAGTGCCGAGTTCCAGTTAGGTGAGCTTGTCTCTCAAAGCAAGATCATCAAAAGCAAAGAAAAGAATGGAACTCTCGTAGAATTTGAACCAGACCCAACAATATTTAAAAAATATAAATTCAAATCAGAGTACGTCGAAGAGAGATTATGGGATTATGTCTATCTGAATGCAGGCCTCAAAATCAACTTTAATAACGAAGTATTCTATTCTAAAAATGGGCTATTAGATCTACTTACTAATAAGACGGATCCTGAGCAACTCAGATATGACATCATACATCTCAAAGGTGACGATATAGAGATAGCCCTGACACACGGCAGCCAATATGGTGAGGAGTATTACTCATTCGTCAATGGACAGAATACGACACAAGGTGGTACACACCTACAAGCATTCCGTGAAGGCATTATCAAAACGATAAGAGATCACTTCGGTAAGAATTATGACTCACGAGATATACAAGGCTCTATCATCGGTGCCATAAGTGTAAGAGTAGAAGAGCCTGTATTCGAATCACAGACGAAGACAAAATTAGGGTCTATCAAAGTTGCACCTGAGGGTGATACTGTGAGGACTTTCGTGGTGGACTTTATGAAAGCTAAACTCGATAACTTTTTACACAAAAATAAAGAAGTCGCTCAAGCTATCTTAAAGAAGATACAACAGACAGAGCGTGAACGTAAGGAAATAGCTGGCATTAAAAAACTCGCTAATCAACGGGCTAAAAAAGCCAATATCCACAATAAGAAATTACGAGACTGCAAAGTACACTTCAATGACAAACGAGGCAATGAAGACATTAAAAACGAGTCTATGGTCTTCATCACAGAGGGTGACTCTGCGAGTGGATCTATAACTAAAGCACGTAATGTACAGACACAAGCCGTATTCAGTCTTAGGGGTAAGCCACTTAATAGTTTTGGTCAGACTAAGAAAATTGTCTACGAAAACGAGGAGCTTAATCTCTTACAACATGCATTAAATATAGAAGACGGACTCGATGGATTGAGATTTAATAAAGTTGTCATCGCAACGGATGCCGATGTCGATGGGATGCACATCCGACTATTGCTCCTCACATTTTTCTTACAGTTCTTCCCAGATCTTGTAAGAGCAGGTCACCTCTTTATTCTGGAGACTCCATTATTCAGAGTAAGAGATAAGCAGAAGACATTCTATTGTTATTCTGAAAATGAAAAAGCAGAAGCTATCGATGCATTAAGAGGAAAGCCAGAGATCACACGATTCAAGGGGCTGGGTGAGATATCTCCTGACGAATTTGGAGGATTCATAGGTGATGAGATAAAACTGGAACCTGTCTATATAAAAGGAAGTACAAGTATCACTGATCTTCTTACATACTATATGGGCAAGAATACTATGGAGAGACAAGAATTCATCATCAATAACTTAAAGGTAGAATTAGATAAAATAGCAGTAGAAGAAGTGATGGAATTGGATTAAGGGTACCTCTATCTAATACATTCTTGGCTGAACAGAAAATTGAAATTTCCTTAAGCGAATATAATGAACATATACTGCGTTGTTCATCAATCATTTAGCGTAGGCTATAATCCCTCTTCTCGCCTTGTCTATGTCCATTCTATTCTACTTTCAACTCAAGAGGCAGTAAATAGAAGTACCCTTAAAATAATCTAACCCAATTCCATCATACTTTCATATGTTATAAGAACTGGCAGACTATACCTCCCACTAAGATGAATGTCAGAAACCAGTAGCCAAAATGAACACCTATATACTTAGCTCCCCTTCTCTCAAATAAGGCAATAATAGCAAATACCGGCAAAGCAAACATAATCGCTGCTAAGCCTCCATGTAATGCCCCATGCCCAAAGGTCCTATGGGTATCACCAAATTGAGCCATCACACTATCATACATATTCTGTACATCTGTACCAGCTACTCCAAAGTCAGCATGCATAGCAAATAGCTGCATAACGCCAGCTTGATGATTAGTCAGTTGTGATAATCCAAATGCCAAAATCAGACCTAACACATAGGTCAAGCCAAAGATCACAGCCATATTACCGCTTTCAATTTCTGCTTGAGTTTTGCCTGCTACTCGCATCCATACATTACCAAATACCTTTGGACTATACCATATAGCTCCAATTATTAAAGGGATCAAAGCAGAGCCAAACAAGGCTAAATAATTCATTTCCATGATGTTTTCGTTTTGTGTATTTAGAAATATATTAAGATTGGTCTAATTTACAATTTATCATATATAATACTAAGCTTAGATCATATAAGCACTAAGAGCTGATATTTTAGTTATAAGAATGTCTACAGCTAATAATAAATAGCCACAGATTAGAATAAGCGATTGACTTATGTAGACCGGTATCAGAAGAAAGCGCTAACACCTCAACCTATATACTTAAAATGATAACTAATAAGTGCTTACAGGATATATTCGCTCATATCAGAATTGTATATACCTTGTTATTGTTAGTTACTTTAGTATTAACTTGATATCACTGGGCTTATCCTATAAACAATCTGTAAAAACAAAATAATAACAGTAGTCTACCAACATTATATACATCAACTCCCGTCTACATTAATGTAGTACTTATGAGGCCAAACAAAGTGATTAAAAAAACATAATAAAAAATAACTACCATGAAAATTATATCTAACCCAAAGCACTTCTTAGCACTTGCGATCCTCCTACTAATGGGTATATCGATGACTTCTTGCCTAAAAGACAGCTGTAGTGAGACTCAACGTTTCATAGAATTCGAGCCTATATACGTGCAGGGGGAAGAATTTAGAGTACCTGTCAAAACAGAGCCTCCAAGAGAAATGATAGAAACTGGGAAATTCTATTTCTACAATAATAATATCTTAATCAATGAAAAGAACAAGGGTATCCATGTAATAGATAATACTAACCCTGAATCTCCTCAGAATATCGCATTCATTAATATACCGGGTAATCTGGATATAGCTATAAGAGACAATATTCTATATGCTGATAACTACGTCGACCTACTGACGATAGACATTAATGACATTAACAATCCTACTATTGTCTGCAGGGATGAAGAAGTTTTTTCATTATATAATTTCAGATCTGATCTAGGGTATTATGTAGGCTTATCTGAGACGGGCAGAACTATAGAAGTAGAGTGTGGAGATCCGAATTTTGGTTCATCAAACTTTCAAAGAAATGGATTCGAATTATTTGATTCTAATATCGCAGCAGGTGGTGTAGACGTCGATAATAGTACTCACTCTGGCGGTGATGGACAAGGTGGTTCATTTGCAAGATTCTCTTTAGTGGGTGATTATCTATATGTGATCAACCAAGCCGAACTCATATCTTACAATATAGAAACAGTAACAAAACCTCAAAAAACAAATACGACGAATGTGACATGGAATATAGAGACCTTATTTCCATACGAGAATCATTTATTCATAGGATCACAAAATGGATTATACATATACAGCATATCTGAGCCCGCAACTCCTGAGTATACATCAGAATTCAGACATGCAGATGCTTGTGATCCTGTATTTGTCAAAGATGACATCGCTTATGTTACTCTAAGGAACGGTACATTCTGCCAAAATTTCATAAATCAATTAGATGTATTAGATGTAAGTGACATAGACAATCCACGATTGATAAAGTCTTATGATATGGATCACCCACATGGCCTTAGCGTTAGAGACAATCATCTATACCTATGCGAAGGTGAGCATGGACTTAAAGTATTCGAATTAGATGATCTCGAAAAAATTAGTGATAATAGAGTAGAACACGTTAAGGATATGGATGCCTACGATGCTATATCTCTAAGTTCTGAGTACTTACTCATAGTCGGTAAAGGTGGCTTACATCAATTCAATACAACAAAGCCGAGTGATCTTAAGGAGATGAGTTTTTTTCCTGTAGGCCAATAATTATCTGACATATGAAAACTATAATCCATATAATTATACTATTGACCGTAAGTCAATCACTTGCAGCTCAAAAAAAAGACCCTGCAATAATAGTAATGAAGTCAGGCTCTATAATCGAAGGAAAAATAGTAGAGTGGAATGACAATGAAAAAATAACAATTATAAGTCCTGGCATACGTGATAGTATTGTTATTAATCAAGACGAGATCCAGAAGATATTTCCTTCAGGAGGAATAGAAGAAGACATGATCAGTGCTAAAGCACAGACTTTCAATTTATTAGCAGGCAGGGCCGCTTATGATTTTAAGCACACAGGGTTTTATGCTACTGCCAAGGCACAGTTTATCTCTGGCAATGACGGAGAGAGAGCTAATGGAGTCAATGGTTTTGGTATTTCAATATCAGCTGGACATAGATTCAGTAGATTATTTGCAGTAGGTGGAGGTGTGGGTTATGATCAATTCATATGGAATAGTGGAGAAGAAATGATACCTGTATTTGCGGAAGTAAGTGGCTATTTTACACCCACCCAGACATCTCTATTCTATAATATACAAGGCGGATATAGCTATGCATTATCAGATGATCGATACCTCATCTTAGATGCCGATGGTGGTTTTATGTTCTACCCTTCGATAGGTATAAGGTTTGGCACTGCTAAGAATAAACTACTTTTAGATGTAGGTTATAAATTTCAGAATGCGACATATACATATAGAAATCAATGGAATTCTACAATCACAAGCGAACAAGATCTTACATTCAAAAGAATGTCAATTAGATTGGGTGTGATATTTTAATATTGAATGGATGCTAACTATTGTCAAAAACTAAAAACATAGAAAAACAAAAATGGGAGGCAACTATTAATGGCTGCATAGCTAATAATAGAGCTGCTCAAGAAGAGCTGTATCGCCATTTCTTTCCTATTATGGAGAGAATGGTAATGCGCTATACTCAAGACGATGATAAGATAATAGACATACTCAATAATGGCTTCCTGAAGATATTCCAGAAAATAGATCGCTATGGTTACCAAGGCTCTTTTGAAGGATGGATAAGGAAAATAATATTCAGAAGTCTTAGTGACTATTTTAGAAAAAGCCAGAAAGATCTTGCATTCCTGATATATGAAGAAGACTATAAAAAAGAACCTAGCCAATCATTACAGCACAAACTTTTCTATCAAGACTTAGTCTCACTATTAGATCATCTTCCGCATACACAGTTACAAGTTTTTCAACTTTTTGCGATAGAAGGATATAGTCATAAAGAAATAAGCGAACAATTAAACATCAACCAGAACACATGCAGATGGCATCTTGCAGAAGCAAGAAAAATACTCAAAGCAGAGTATAAAAAAGTATACAAAAACGATTACAATGAAGCAGGATAATATATACAGTTCTAATAATAGAGTCGATAGAGGATGGGATAAGATGCACGCAACTCTCGATGTAAAAATGCCTCAGAAGAAAGATAGAAAATTAATTTTCTGGTGGTTTTTCGGGATAGGTTTTCTTGTTGCTGTAGCTTCATTTTTTGTGCTTAATTCTTATCTCAGTCAAGAAACCTCCTCTCTGAATACTGAAATCTCAGTAGCTAATAACAACTTAAGCAATACTACACAATCAACAATAAGTAAAGAAAATATTGATGTATCTAATAAGATCGCAAATGTAACATCATCTACTAATACGAATAAAATAAAAGACAATAATAATGGAATAATAGCGAATAATAAACCAGAGACTTCAGATATAAAAAGAACAAGCAGTCCTCAAACGACTACAGTTATTACTACTACTCCCATTCCAAATATTAAGTCAAATGAATATTCTCCAAATACGAATACCTCTGTTCAAAGCTACTTAAACAAAGGCTTAAATGAGAATGTCAAAAGAATTACGAAGACTAAAGATGTTATAAAAAACAATACAGGTATAAAAGCAAAAGAGACGGTAACGAATCTTAATACTTCTACCGATAAACTACTTCAAAATTCTATCAAAACAAATAAGAAATTAGTGGCTATAAAGCCATTACCTATAGGGTCATTACTTATACAGCATACCACAGACTATGATATT
>CALLAG010000162.1 GCA_938002705.1 uncultured Saprospiraceae bacterium
TACTGCTAATCTTAATGAATTGGATAAGACAAGGTTCTCTATAGGTTGCTTGACAGAAGCACTTTCTATATAGACGATACGACCAGAATTATCTTTCTGTAGAACAGGTAGTAATTCCTTGGTCAATTTTACTTTCCACCTGAGAAGACTTTTATAAGCATCATCCCAGTCTGAGATATTAGACTTAACGAATGACATAGCTGGCGGTCCTCCAGCATTGACGACAAGTCCAGATAATTGTCTATTACGTACCTTATTGACTAATGCACATATGGTGGCGTCGGTAGTGATGTCGCCACAGATTATTTCTATCTGATCAGGATATTGCTGTTGGAATTCTTGCAGTTTTTCTTCACGTCGAGCATTGATGATAACATGAGCATTTTCTGCTATAAGTGATTCTGCGATAGCTCTACCGAATCCACTCGTGGCACCGGTGACGACGTATAATTTGTCTTTGAGTTGTAGGTTCATATTGTAAATATAGCTAAGAACTTTGATGAAAATAGAGCAATAACTTTAGCTTGCATGATTATGGTGGGATAAATATCAACCATAGAATACTTAGTTAAATCTCAGCAAATTCGACAAAATTGGTTTATCTTGTAAATTAAATACCTTGTATGAATTTATTGAAATTGAGAAAAGATATTTCTAAGAAAATCGAGTCAATAGAAGATGAGAATATTCTCATCCTAGTTGACTCATTTATAGAATTTGAGTCTGAAGAAGTATATGAGGTTTCAAGCGAGCAAGAATCTGCAATAGTCAGAGGTATTTCCGAAATCGAAAATGGAGACTTTATTTCTGACGAAGTTCAGCGAAAAGAAACTAATGAATGGCTAAGGAAGTAATTTGGTCTAAGTCAGCTAAATTCGAAAAAGACCGTATACTTAAATTTTGGATCAGAAATAATGGATCAACTAATTATTCTATAAAGTTAGAGAAGCTTATAAATGAAATAATTAGTAATCTTTACGAGTATCCTCAACTTGGTAAGAGGACTTCTTTTGATTCAGTTAGAGTCATTTCATTAAAGAATTATCAAATATTCTATAGAGACAAGGAGCAAATACAGATACTTATATTTTGGGATTCCCGTCAAAACCCAGAACTGCTTCAAGAAGGAATTGAGCGAATATGATATCATGATACAGCTAGTTGAAATTTACAGATCGGAATAATATTCAACAAACTTATAAGACAAAAACATTAATTGCGTCAGTGTATTGACTCAATTTAGCTAAATAGCGTCAGTATAATGACTGAATTACCATTTTCTTTACTATTGGTTCTCAGAGACTATATCTAAGTAACGCTGAACTTTTATTATTACCTCATTTTTATTGAGTTTGTATAGACTGGGTGCTTCAGTGATCTCTTCATATATCAAGATTGCCTCAGAAGGCATATTGATATCGAATAGAGTGTGCATGTAACTCTTGATACGGAATAAGAGTTTTCTTTTGATATCATTAGAAAGGGTCTGAACTAAATACGCCTTTAACTCTTTCTCAGAATCAGAAAACAATAATACCAAGCCTTTTTCATTATAAATATTTAGTTCATCCTTATAGAGAAGTTGTTTAATAACTTCCCTATGAGCCTCTGTCCAATTATGGATGATGTCAATAGAATTTGAATTTACACCATACATAAATAAGTCTTCTTTAGTACTTTTATATGTTTCTAATGCACTTCTTATTTCCATAGAAGCATCTTTTTTTAAGACATCATATCCTATGTTTTTTATACACCAATCTGTAAGTAGTTTTTCTCTTTCAGAGCCCTTATATAGATCTTTAATTCGAGCATTATCTATTATCCTTTGATGGTAGATATCAATGTTTTCATTATTAATATATTTGGTACTGTAGGATAATCCAGTTGTTGAGTATCGTCCATTTTTCTTATCAAAGAAAACTGTTACCATTTCATTCATTTTGAAGTTAGCTGGAGATGGACAAATGAAATTCGCTTTATAAAAGATCTTTATTTCTTTCTCTTCGATGTAGCCTACGAGCATTTTTTCAATCTTAACAGTAGCATAGGTTAGATGGTATTCTGAGTCCTTTACAGAGATAGTATCATAGTTAGAGATAACCTTTCCGAATACTATATATGGACTACTGTCTATCATCTCATTAAGAGTGATGGGCTCAATAGGATAAGCAAAGCCACTAAGATTAAATAAGAGTAAGATGTATGTTATTAAGTATTTCATATTTAAAAAACTTTAGTTCTTTAATATTATTACTTAATGGATGCAGAAATATGATTCTCTGGTGTAGTATTTAACTATATCTCCAAAAAATCATCATTATCAGCTTGTCGTTGAGCCTCTTGCTGTGCTCTTAATCTCTCGGCCTTAGTCATCTCGAATGTATCGGGGGACAGATACGTTTGCTTGTCAGTAGATTCATTAGCCCAAGGGTCAGTAGTGACTTCATCTTTCTCGATGATACCTTTGAGTAGCCATGCGACAAGTAATCCTACGATACCGCCTAAGAGGTGACTCTCCCATGAGATGCCTTCCTTGAGTGGTAGGACACCATTGAGATATCCGCTATATAACACTGTTACTATAAGTGCAAGGATGATCGACTTGATATTACGTCTGAAAAGCCCGCTACCGAAAATAAATGAGATCAATCCATACACAACACCACTGGCGCCGATGTGATAGACGGATCTACCAAATATCCATACCGAAGCTCCTGTAATCAAGTATATAAGAAAGAAAGAGGGTAGGGCCACTCTCTTATAAAAGAAATATATAATCGTCGTCGTGACGAATAGTGGTACAGAATTAGAGATAAGGTGCTCCCAACTGCCATGTATAAATGGTGCAGTAACGATACCTATCAATCCATCCCATTCTCTGGGGAATATACCCCAATGTGACATGGGACTATTCGTCGCATATTTGTAGATATGGACAAGCCACATTGCTGCAGTCAGCGTCGTGCTGAACTTAAGACTACTGATAAGATGTTTTGTGGTTTTGTCCAATGGCGGCTTATTAATGGATACCTAATCTATTAGTTATATCTGCGTAATACATGCTTGATAAATGTCTTGGCTTTCTTCGCCTTACTCGCATCACTCCAGTTGTACTTGGTAGCTACACTTCTCATTAGTACGTCTTTGGCTTCGTCAAAACTTGATAGGCCATTTAATGCAGTCAGGATATTATCCATCTCCGTCTGATTACCGCCGAATAGTTCATTCATAGTGAAGATCTTCTCGTTGATGCTGAGGCTTTTCGTTAGATCCTTGATAGGGCTTTGGCTCAACTTATCTGAGATCTCATTGCCTTTATTGATTTCGAATAATTCTGTCAATGCACTTGGTACTGCAGGTGCTGATTCTTTTTCGATTTTAACAGGTTCTACTGTTGGCGTTTGTTTGGTGGCATGCTCTACTACTGGTTCTGGTTGTACCACCGATACGGGAGCAGCCGCTGGCATGCTTTCCTTTTCTTTATTCTTTCTGAGTTTTTTCTCCAGTTTGCGTTGTTTCTTCAGCTTCTTAAGCATTTCTGCTTTTTCAAGGTCTATTGCCACATCTTCATCGTCGGATATGACAGCATCATATAGATCTACGACATAGGCCTTAAGAAGATCTTTCTCAGTAGCACTGGCTTCTCCCAATTCATTAACCAATTCGTATAATCGATTTATTTTCTTTAATAATTTGCTGACACTTTTGATATCCATTCTTATTAGCTTTTAAATATTTTGACTTATTACTTTTGAATTAACATATTATAATAAATCGTAATACATCAAAAATTGAACCTAAAATTTGACCTTCAGATCATATAGATGGCATAATAACCGCAATCTTCAAAGTTTTATTGAGATATTGGCCCTTAATTTATATTACAATAACATTTCGGAGAGCACAGATGTTTTTAGAACCCAATTTTAGAGGACAACGTAGTGGATGGATAGAGGTCGTATGTGGATCAATGTTCTCTGGTAAGACAGAAGAGCTCATCCGACGCCTTAAGCGAGCATCATTCGCTAATCAGAAGGTACAGATATTCAAGCCCAAAAAAGACACCCGCTATGATGATACCAATGTCGTCTCACACGATGAGAACGCCATGGCCTCTACAGTAATAGAGAAAAGTACAGAAATATATGATCTCTTAGATCAAGTCAGCGTCGTCGGCATAGATGAAGCACAGTTCTTTGATAATGACCTCATAGATGTCTGTCAGAAGCTGGCGGTCAAAGGCATACGAGTCGTCGTAGCAGGATTAGATATGGACTTCCGAGGTAAGCCATTCGGCCCTATCCCAGGATTACTGGCCGTAGCAGAATACATTACTAAAGTCCACGCTATCTGTCCCCACTGTGGCAGCTTAGCCACCCATTCATATCGATTATCTAATGAGGAAGAGACCGTCGTCTTAGGTGAGAAAGATAAGTACGAGCCGAGATGTAGAATCTGTTTTGAGATGGCTAATATTTTGGATTTTCGGGTTAGGTAGTTTTAATTCAAGTCTCTCGCTATCTGAAGTTTGTAAATCAGATGAGCTGAGAAACTAACCCTAAGACTCTTTTTATAATTCTTAATTCAGGTTCATATTTTAATTCACTTGATTAATTTTATTTTCAAACTTTTAAGAGCGAAGTAAAACATTATCCATGAAAATCATTAATCACCCATATGTAAAACTGTTATCTGCGCTATTATTAGTCGCTACTAATATATCAGTTACCTCTTTCCCTGAAGTAATTGATCAAAGTAAACTCTATGCTAAGAATGATATTGATAAAATTGAAATTACCTTCTTAGATTGTATTAAAGAAAATGCTGATACAATATTTTTTGAAGAACGTAGATTAAACAATTCAGGTAAATTTATTTACATAGAAACAGATAATAGGATTAAGGAGTATAGATATAAAAACGACACATTAATTGTTTCTTACGAATCATATTCTCTTATTCATAAAAAATTTAAGTCAGGAGCTTATTACTTCTATGACTACTTGAATCGTATAGATAAAATTGAAGTAGTTAATAAAGAACACGATATAACAATAATAAGGGATTATGTCCATGAAGGAGAAAGAATAGTTAAACGAATAGATATTAAAGAAAAAGAACGTCATCAAACAGAAGTTGAGTACTTCTATGACTCGAAAAATAATATCATTGAAAAGGAGCATTCCGTAGGATTCAAATCTTCGGACTTTACTGCGATTAATACTTATAGCCTAATAAGTGACTATGATTCCGACAACAATTTAACTCGTACTTATAAAATCAGAGATGGTGAAGAATATCAATTTAGAGAGAGGCTTTATGATGATTCTGGAAAATTAGAAGAATTTAATTACAGGAATAAAAACTGGATAAGAAGCTGGCAATGTGATTATGAATTTGTGTTAATTCAAAAAGCTGAAGGAGAGATAGTTAGGCATTTATATAGTTACGATTCTAATGGTTTAATAGAAGAAATATCAGTATTATTAGATGATACGTTATTGGCAAAATACTTTTATAATTATTCACCCGCTTTATAAAAGCCCTTTATATAAAAATAAAGAAATGCGATAAATAATAATACTTTTCTTGATGTCTACTTCTCGTTCTGTTAAATCACAAGAGACTGTAGATCTTACATTATTGCAAGAAAGATACGATGATCCTTCAGTATATATATTAGACCAGATGGAGAATGGTCCTATGAAATTTTTTGAAGACATAGTTTTTAATATTAAGTATGACACAGAACTTAAAGAAGGTACTATGTCAGATGATTATTCTGGTGGGAAACACCATTGATGGTCGAGGTTTTCCTCCTCTGGCGGACAAGCTCAAGCTCGATCCCGTGCACTTGAAACATGTTGATAATTGATCAGAATACTATTGTTTTTTTTGATTCCATTCTGTGATGATTTGCATTAGTAGTGAGCATATTACATCGAGGTTACACTTGTCGGTCCTTTGGCGGAAACATCGACGATCGGAATAAAATGATACTTCAAATAGCGGAGCACAAATCCATCGACAAATTCAGACCTTTTCATTTCGACTGTAGCAAAGCGAAACGGAGAAATCTCCAGCATGGCTTAACGCTAAGCAGGTTCAAGTACCGAGGCTGAGGATTACTCGGCTCGTTCCTCGCTCGCAATGAAAAAGGAATAAAATGATACTTCAAATAGTAGAGCACAAATCCATCGACAAATTCAGACCTTTTCATTTCGACTCCAGCGAAGCGTAACGGAGAAATCTCCAGCAAGGTAGAACGTATGTACTTACAGATATCTAAGCTACAGATTACTCGGCTCCTACCTCACTCGCAATGAAAAGAAGGATGAGGTCCAAACAGCTCGGGAAGTTTATAATATCAAAGACTCCAAATAGCGAAGTAAAGTAGCTTCTATCGCAACATTATTAATCCAATAATTCCGACAACTTCTTCTTCAAAGCTTTACTATGTAAGTTCTTAGCAATGATTTTGCCCTCGCTGTCTATCAATACATTGAATGGTATAAATGTGACATTGTAATCAGCGGCAGCTTCGGAGCCCCATCCTTTGAGATCAGAGATTTGTGGCCAAGCCATGTCGTATTTATTGATTGATTTTTTCCATCTTTTGGCATTATTGTCTACTGAGACACCTACTATCTCAAAGCCCTTATCGTGGAATGCGGCATAAGACTCTTTAAGATCAGGAATCTGCAGTAGGCATGGTCCACACCATGATGCCCAGAAATCTATCAAGGTGTACTTCCCTTTTATATCTGATAGTGTGAGAGTTTGTCCAGAGCTATCAGGTAATTCTATCATAGGAGTTATAGACCCTACAGCTACACTTCGGAAGCGATCCACTTTATCTTCCATGACTTTAGTCATTTTAAGATCAGGATGTACTTTCTTGAATGCCTCGACTAATTTGTCTAACCGTGCTATTTCTTCATCACCAGTCCATCTGAGCATGGATCCATATAAGGCTATAGAAGAGCCGATTTCTTCAGATGTAAAATCTAATAATTCGACTCGGTGGGCTTCACTTGCATGAGCATAGTTCTCTACTGCTGTGATTTCTGCTTCATGATCATCGGCTTTAGATGCTGCTTGCATAGCTGCATAAGTTGGCTTGACAAGGCGTGCATTTGATTCTAATCTGAAGATATCGTAGGCAAGAAGTTTTTCGGAATCTGGTGATCCTTTGATATTTACATGTCCCTTAGATACGCCTTGCACATCGAGCTGTATATCCGACTGTCCCTCTCCGATGACCAACATCACATATTGCTTGTTATTGAAATCAACTCTGTATAAGTCCGGTTCAGCATACTGATACTCTAATCTGTACTGACCGGTAGACTCTATAATAGCGGTATCTATGGGTGTCTTAACTTGAGAGATTGGATCAAAAATAGACAGTACAGCTTTACCCTCAGAGACTACTTCCGATACGGTACCACTGATGTTATAGTTTAAGGCTTGATTACTTTGCTCTTGTGCAGAAGCACACCCCAACATTGTCAAGCAGATACTTATGAGTATTGATATATGGTATTTGATCATTTTATTAATCTTAGATTCGATTTATATGAATTGTTTTATAATTACCTCTAAGAAACAGTAAGAAGATCTCCAATGTTCTTGTTGTCACCCAAATCCTCGGACATATAGGGCTTTAAACACATTTTATTTACATTTGCCGCTTATAGAAGCGAAGCTTATGCCAACCAGAAAAATAAAATCCGCTCTCATCTCTGTATTTGATAAATCAGGGTTAGAGGGCATCGTCAAAGAACTTAAGAATTCTGACATCACAATCTACTCCACAGGAGGGACTTTCAAGTTTCTTGAAGACAACGGACTCAGCCCTATACAGGTCGAGGATATCACGTCTTATCCGTCTATATTAGATGGTAGAGTCAAGACATTACACCCTAAGGTTTTTGGAGGTATACTGGCTCGAAGAGAAGAAGATCATTTAGCGCAATTAGCAACTTATGAGATTCCGGAGATCGATCTTGTTGTTGTAGATCTGTATCCATTTGAGGATACGGTAGCGCAGACTGATGATGAGGCGACGATCATAGAGAAAATAGATATCGGTGGGATTGCGCTTATAAGAGCTGCTGCCAAGAACTTCAACGATGTACTCATCATCCCATCTAAGAACCAATATGGATTCTTAGAGCAAGTTCTCGGAGCACAGAATGCAGAGACAAGTTTAGCAGATCGTAAGCGTATGGCAGGTGCTGCATTCTCAGTATCATCACATTATGACTCAGCTATCTATAATTACTTTAACAGATCAGAAGAAGTCGAAGATAAATTCAGAGTAAGTTTTGAGCAAGGGACGCCA
>CALLAG010000163.1 GCA_938002705.1 uncultured Saprospiraceae bacterium
ATGAGTCATTATCTATATCTCTATAGTAGGTATTAAGCAGTCCTTCATCGACTTGATTATTACAGTTATTATCTATGCCGTCGCATATTTCTGTGGCACCTGGATGCGTATCAGCATCACCATCATCACAATCGTCACCAAGAATATTAGGATCACTGCCGTCCCATCCTCCTGCGTCTATCGTGCATTCTACATAGCCATCACCGTCATTATCTATTTCTATCAGTGGAAGAGCAGTAGTATTACAATCATTGATCTGTCCATCGCATAATTCTGGAGCACCAGGATATACGGTATCATCATTGTCATTACAGTCAAGACTATTGGTCACATAATTACTGGGAGCAGTACAAGCTTGTGTAGTAACATTAGGGTCACCGTATGTGTCATTATCTATATCTCTATAGTAGGTATTAAGCAGTCCTTCATCGACTTGATTATTACAGTTATTATCTATGCCATCGCATATTTCTGTGGCACCTGGATGCGTATCAGCATCACCATCATCACAATCGTCGCCAAGCATATTAGGATCGCTGCCATCCCATCCTCCTGCGTCTATTGTGCATTCTACATAGCCATCTCCGTCATTATCTATTTCTATCAGTGGAAGAGTAGTAGTATTACAATCATTGATCTGTCCATCGCATAATTCTGGTGCACCTGGGTATACTGTATCATCGTTATCAGTACAGTCGGTATTGTCAGCCACATAACCGGTAGGTTGATTGACAGAACTTTGTGTTACAGCAGGATCTCCGTAATTATCACCATCTAAATCACGATACCATGTAACACTATTGCCGTATGTGCACGATCCGTCATTGACGGTGGCATTCGCATCGTAATTATCAGCAGTGCTGTCAGTACAACCATACACTTGAGTCCCTGCAAAGTATACGGAGTAATCTTCAGTCTGTCCAAAATTAGTAGAGTGACATGGTCCAGTTATTATATTATTAGAATTGATAACTCTAAATCTGATTAAGGCATTGGTTGCTGGATTAGTAGGAGTTGTTATGCTGAATGTTCCTGTAGTAATAAATGTATCATCTACAACTAATTCTCCTGTATCTGAGAAGTCACCATCGACATTCCAATCAGCGTAGACTTTTATTCTTTGGCTCTGGCCTATATTTGTAGTTATATCTAAAGTATAAGTTGTATTTGTGTCTAGGTCTCCGATTACTGTACAAGCAAAGTCTTCATAGTTGCCTGACGCAGTACTATTGTTACTGATGTTAGAGAAAGTAATATTGGTCGTCCCTCCATTTTGATTATTAGCATTAGGTGTGCATTGATTACTGGGTGCTGGGGTTATATCTATGAATGATTGGAGTATGTTAGAACCTGCAGAATTAGAAGATTCTAATTCTATATAGTTAAGACCAGTGGCAGAACTTCCATATGTTACTGATACTTTCTCATCAGTAGATGTAGTAGGAGAACCATTTAAGAAAGTCCAGTCTCTCGTAGCACCATATATGGATTGATCTTCAAACTCTAATGTTACTGCTGATCCTGAGCATGCAGCAGACCCACCTGATGATATAAAGAAATTAGGAGTAGGAGTTCCTTCTGTAGAGCAATCCGATAGGTAGGTCTGATTATTAATGTGACTGCTTATGGCTGTCTTTGAAGCTGGAGACCATATGTCAGTCAGCGTCAGACCGGGAGCCATAATGAATGTTGTTCCTGAGTTATCATGATTAGCATTCCAGTTATGACCCATCTCATGAGTCTGTAATGCATTGAGTGTAGCTCCAGAAGTTGAGAAGTTCTCAAGTATATGGTGCATATCATTGAAGGGGCCAAAAGTGGCTAAGCCGACCACACCACAGTTACCTGAATGACAGATGTTTCTATCGGTCCACAAAGTAGCTATATTATAGTCTACACCGAATCCCCCGTTAGCACCTCCATTAGATCTACCTCCTGCTCCCCAATTATCAAATGCATTTAATAATAAATTAGCGTCAGTAGAAGATGGGAATGGGTCAGCACTTGCTGTTGCAGGTATAAAGTGAGCAACAACATCGTATTCTATATTACTGTCAAACTCTGACCTATAGTTAGTCTGGACATTATTCAATATGGCTAAGTTGTGATTTATGACAGCTCCTACGCTACCTAGCGATGTAACCATGTCATAAGTATCAGCAATAGCTAATTCTGCTATCCTGCAGCCGTTGGTTGTTTTTAGTGGTGGAGTATCGTGGGTATGTAGATCTGTCTCTTGTACACCACAGACATGATTAGGATTATGTATGACATCACTTGCGTTATATACTACATAGACATTGCTATCTGCTTCTGGCTGCAGTAATCTGAGTGGCTCTATAAAAAGATGAACATTGTCATATTTTATATACCCATAGATGAAATTATCATTAATTGTAATAGATACTTGACCACCATGTCTTAAGCTTCCCGCTAATAAATGTGGTGCTTGCACATATTCAGCACTAAGTGTGACATTATTATCATATAGATTAAGCTCTAATTGCTTACTGCCGATATTAAAGCTAACGGCATTCTTGCCTTTGGTTACATCAATATCTTTTTTGAGTATATCTATTTGTACTAACTCATATTCATCTATAACTTTATTAAGAGTTGTATATGTAGTTCTATCAGATTCGAGAACATTACCAGATATGATATTCTGTGCTGTACTTGCGTATGTACTAAGTAGTAAAAGTAAGGTAGCTACGGTGTAGTAAAAAGAGACTGTTTTCATGTTGTTGAGATCTGTTAGTCAGTTTCGTTTAGTTTTTATGTTCAACCTCAATTATTCGTTTTCATGATTCATATTATCACACTCTTATTCAGATGGTGATATGATACTATCAATAGAATAACATCAGGCTAAAATGATCAGAACTAACTGTCTAATACCCAAAATTCACGCCATATAATTGATGTAGCTGATTTTATTAATAAGTTAAGAAGGGGCTAGAAAGGTGCAATTGCGTAAGCATCAGATGATGCATTAGAATATTGCAGATTAGTACACGAAGTTAAACCTCATTCTTATAAGCGTGTAAGATGAAATAAGTGTATGTATAATTGATGACAAGAAATTATGTCCACGAGTACTTACTGATGATAAAGCTTAATATCACGGTGACTAACAGATTATCGAGATAAAGCTAATGTCTTTATGGTCTTTTGTAAGTAGGAATTATTATTTATAAAATCTCTTAGAGGCCCTATATGTATAAGAATCATACATAATGCAGTGATGCTTGAGATAGCAAGGCTGGGTAGATAGTGTAAGAATATTTATTTATATCAAAAAAAAAACGTTGCTGAATTACCATTATAGATTATGGATAATTCAGCAACGATTTTTAGTACAATGGGCTGAGATTACTTTTGTGTAATGCTCAGATTTTTCTCGATAGATTCTGTTTCTCCTTTGATAATTAGTTTGTAATTACCGCTGTCAAGAGACGTTAATTTATTTAAAAACTGATTGTAGATTTCAGAATGTACTCCGTTGAGGATGATAACACTGTTGTTACTATTATCTAATACATTAATCTCAACAGTTTCGTCTGTAGAAAAGGTCTCTTTGACACTATTAAGTGCATCTTGATTATTATTAGTAGTTCTTGCATTATCTGGCTCATTATCATCCTGTGCACTAACAACACAAGGTTCTATTCTCGCTTCGAATGTATTACCAGGAGCTACTTCAAAATTAGAATTTAGTTCAATATTGCCACCTGCTGCAAAGATTACGGAATTTAGATTTACCAATGCATCAGAATTAATAGACTGGCTGGCTCTATTGACTGCCATGATATTCCCGTTATTAATTACAAGATTTATACCATCACAATCTTCACACCCAAAGTCAGCTATTCCATCACAATTGTTATCGAGATTATCACCACATACTTCAGATTCTCCTGGATTGATATTGCTATTACTATCTACACAATCATCGCCTAATTTATTAGGACTTGCATCCCATCCACCGGCATCGATACTGCATTCTACGTAACCGTCATTATCGTTATCGACTTCATTAGCCGGAAGGCTGCTACTGTTACAGTTATTAATCTGTCCATCGCATAATTCTGGAGCACCTGGGTATATAGTACCGTCGCTATCATCACAATCTGTATTGTCAGTTACGTAATTAGCTGGAGGATTACAGGTGTTAATAGATGTATTAATGTCTCCGAATCCATCCGCATCATTGTCTAAGTAATAAGTGGCAGTTAATCCCTCGTCTGTCTGGTTGTTACAGTTATTATCTATGCCGTCACATATCTCAGTAGCACCAGGATTGACATTGTTATTAGTATCATCACAATCATCTCCTAGCTTAGTAGGAGTGGCATCCCATCCACCTGCATCTATCGTGCATTCTACATAGCCATCGTTATCGTTATCGATTTCATTATTAGGCAGGTTAGTGGTGCTACAGTTATTAATCTGTCCGTCACATAATTCTGGTGCTCCTGGGTATACAGTATCGTCAGAATCGTTACAGTCAAGATTGTTAGAGACATAATTATTAGGCTGGGTACATGCCTCCAGTGTGACGTTAGGGTCACCAAAATTATCATTATCTAAATCCCTAAAGTAGGTAGTAAGTACACCTTCGTCTGTCTGATTATTACAGTTATTATCTAGTCCATCGCAGATCTCGGGAGCTTCAGGATTAATAGATGCATTAGTGTCATCGCAGTCGTCTCCTTGAGTTGTGCCTACAGGACCGTCCCATCCGCCAGCATCAATAGAGCATTCTACAAATCCGTCATTGTCATTATCTATCTCATTACCTGGAAGATTAGCTGTGTTACAATCATTAATCTGTCCATCACATAATTCTGGAGCACCTGGGAATACCGTATCGTCACTATCATCACAGTCATCACCAAGTATGCTAGAATTAGGACCGTCCCATCCGCCAGTATCTATAGAACATTCTACAAATCCGTCACCATCATTATCTATTTCTATATTTGGTAAGTTAGCTGTATTACAGTTATTAATCTGCCCATCACATAATTCTGGTGCTCCTGGGAAGACTGTATTGTCTGTATCATCACAATCAGTATTGGTAGGGACGAATCCAGAAGGTTGATTGACTGCATTTTGGCTATTAGCAGGATCTCCAAAGGTATCACCATCTTGATCACGGTACCATGTAGTGCCTCCTCCGCCGTAAGTACATGAGTCATCATCTACAGTTGCGTTAGGATTATAGTTGTCAGCGGCAGGATCAGTACAACCATATACTTGAGGGCTTGAAAAGTACACAGAGTAATCCTCAGTCTGACCAAAGTTAGTGGCGTGACACGGACCACTTATATTATTGAAAGAATTAATAACTCTGAATCTTAATAGAGCATTAAGTACAGGACTTGCTGGCGTTGTAATATTGAATGAGCCTGCATTGTTAAATGAGCTATTAAGAACAAGCTCGCCACTATCTGCGAAATCTCCATCGTCATTCCAGTCAGCGTATACTCTTATATCCTGAGCTTGGCTGGCAGCTATGTTAGTTGAGATAGATAGAGTGTATGATGTACTCACTTCTATATCAGCAATAGCCGAGCATGAGAAGTCTTCATAGACACCAGAAGCGGTACTGCTATTATTTATATTAGCAAATGTGATATTGGTGGTCCCGCCACCACCTCCTGAGCCTGATGGTGTGCATTGATTTCCAGGTGCAGGTTGTAAGTCTATATAAGATTGTAGAATATCAGATCCTGCATTATTAGTGGATTCTAACTCTATATAATTAAGCCCAGTGGCTGAACTTCCATAAGTGACGGATTCTTTGGCGTCTGTTGATGCAGCTGGAGTACCGTTTAAGAAGATCCAATCTCGTGTAGCTCCGTACTGCGATTGATCTTCAAAATTAACTGTTACACTGGAGCCAGAGCATGCCGCTGTTGCTCCTACATCAGTGAAAAAATTGGCAACGGGACTGCCTTCTGTAGAACAATTACTTAGTGAGCCACTGACATTATTTACTCTTGCATTAACTTCAGATACAGTGGGACTTAACCATATATCGGTTAACTGGACACTAGGGAACATTATGTTAGTGGAACTGGACTGGTGAGCAGCTCCCCAGTTATGTCCTATCTCATGTGTTACAAGTACATTAAGACTTATAGCTGATGTTGTATAGTCTTGAAAAATATGAAACCACCCTGGAAACCATGCCAGTCCTACAGTGGTGCCGGTAAAGTCTCTATCTGACCACATACAAGCCATGTCAAATGTCATATTAAATCCTCCACTATTACCCTGACTACCACCTCCTCCGGCTCCGAAACCACCACACCAAGTAGTAAATCTCGGGAGTAAGACAGTTGGATCGACTGATGTTGTATTTGGTTGTAGTGGATTATTGGCAGCTGTAGTAGGTACATAATTTGCTACTACCTCATACTCTAAGTTAGCATCGAATTCTGACCTGTAATTAGTCTGCACATTATTGAGTACCGCAAGGTTATGATTATTGACATTCGTTACAGATCCATATTTTGTAAACATGTCATCAGTATTAGCTAATGCATATTCCACAATTCTACAATCTGTTGTCATTTTGAGCGGGGTATTATTGGGAGTTCTGGCCTGTTGCTCTGTGACACCACATTTATGTTCTGTATTCTCTATGACGTCTTTTGTATTGTAGAATATGTATAGATTTTTGGGAGCATCTGGTTCTATATACCATAGAGGTTCTATATATCTTGTGGATTGACCACTCTTAAAAAAACCATAAATGAAATTATCATTAATTGTAAGAGTCACAGATGACCCATTATTATAGCTACCAGCCAGAAGGTGTGGAGCATTTTCCATTTTGGCACTTACTAAGAGGTTATCTCTATAGAGGCTTAGTTTTAGTAATTCGCTGCCGATCTGAAAGTTCACTTTACCACTATTTTCATTCAGTTCGATATCTTTTTTGCGTATATCTATTTCGACGATTTGGTAGTCGGAGATGACTGTGTTAAGAGTGGTGTATTCTGATTTTTCTACATCCATAATAGTCCCTGAGATAGTATTCTGAGCTATTAATGATTGAGAACTTAAGAGTATAAATGAAATTGACAGTAGGTAAAAAGAGGTAATTTTCTTCATAATCTAAAAATATGTAATTTAGTATATAAAAATATAGGGATTAACCCTTATTTGCTAGTTGTCCACATGCAGCATCTATATCCATACCTCTACTCTTCCGGACGGTAACCATAATTTTGTGTTCTCGTAATAATTGGGCAAATTGATCTATACTAACTGATGATGATCTCTCAAAATCTACGCCATCAATAGGATTATACTCTATTATATTGACTTTAACAGAAAAATTCTTACATAGTTCGATGAGATTCATTGCATCCTTAGAAGTATCATTGAACCCCTTAAAGCTAATATATTCAAAACTTACTCTATTTTTAGAGACTTCGTAGAAGTACTTAATAGATTCCATCAAGGACGACAAATTATTCTGATCATTGATAGGCATAATCTGACTTCTCTTATGATCATCAGCGGCATGTAGTGATAATGCTAAGTTAAATTTGACACCTTCGTCAGCCATTCTTTTAATCATCTTGGCTATACCTACAGTACTTACTGTTATCCTTTTTGGTGACATGCCTAAGCCTATGTCATTTGTGATATAGTGGATGCTCTTAAGTACATTCTTATAATTAAGTAGTGGCTCTCCCATACCCATATAGACGATGTTACTTAATGGCTTATCGTAGTTTTCTATACATTGTTGATTAAGCAAGGCTACCTGATCAAATATCTCAGAGGCTTCCAGATTACGCTGGAGTTTCATCTTGCCAGTAGCGCAGAACTTACAGCTGAGACTACATCCCACTTGTGATGATACACATGCTGTATATCGAGACATGTCTTCTACAGGAATAAGGACCGACTCTACGAGATGACCATCATGGAGTTGTATCCTATTCTTAATGGTGCCGTCTATGCTGACTTGCTTCTTATCTACGTCTATGGGATTAATCTGAAAGTCAGATTCTAATTGCTCTATTATGGCTTTGGGGATATTACGCATATCTGAGAAGCTGAATTTTTGCTTCTTCCATAACCATTGCCATACTTGATCTGCCCTATATTTAGGTAGCGTTCTATCGACAAAATATTGGTCGAGATCTTCTTTGGCTAATTTTCTTATATCGAGCTTCAATTTTACTTTTTTTGCTTAATTATTGATGTAACAAAGGTAAGATTGATTTTATTAATGAATATTTCTTGATAACTATATATATTTTTGTCTTGTGGGACTATTTATACTAATAATCTTCTTCCTTGTACTCTCGGCATTCTTCTCAGGTTCTGAGATTGCTTTTGTATCTGCTAATAAGCTAGGTATTGCTGTAAAAAAATCAGAAAATACCCGCCGTGGCAATATTATCCACAAGTTCTATGAGAGACCACAAGACTTTCTTAGTACCATGTTAGTAGGTAATAATATAGCTCTTGTTGCTTTTACGACTTTGACAACGGTGTTATTAGAACCTGTGATGAGTCCATTCATCGGTGTAGGGGTCTTTTCACTATTGACATATACGCTTATAATTACGGTTATCGTTTTGATATTTGGAGAATTTCTTCCTAAGACGTTTTTCAGTATGTATTCTACTAAGATGCTTTTTGGTTTGGCATATCCATTGTCTATTTTTAAGAAGCTTCTTATGGTTCCTACATTCATTATGACGGGCTTAACTAATTTTATACTCAAGTATATTTTTAGATTTAACATCGATAATGCAGAATCTGTGCTGACTAAGTTAGACTTGGAGCACTTCATAGAAGATAGTCTTAGTGATGATCATGATGATATAGATAAGGAGATACTGACTAATGCTCTTAACCTGGGTCATAGCTCCGTGTCACATTGTATGATACCACGTACAGAGATAATATCTGTAGATGTAAATGATTCTGTAGAGCAGCTGATGGCTATCGTATTAGAGTCTAAATTATCCAGAATAATTGTCTCAGATGGCGATGTCGATAATGTCATAGGATACGTGCATCACCAGCAACTGTGGGAGAATCCAGAATCTATCAAGTCTAGTTTACTTGAGATACTATACGTACCTGATGTCATGAATCTCAAGGATCTTATGATGCAGTTTATTAATGACGGCACCACTATCGCTTGTGTCGTTGACGAGTTTGGAGGTACAGCAGGGATTATTACGCTTGAGGACATACTAGAAGAGATTTTCGGTAATATAGAAGACGAGCATGATGTAGAAGACTTCATCATGCAGAAGATTACTGAAGATGAGTATCTACTCTCAGGAAGATTAGAGATAGATTATATCCATGAGAAGTTTCCAGAATTACAGCTGCCCGAAGGAGATTATCAGACACTATCGGGATACATAATTATGACATCAGAGATTATCCCTGAGTCAGGTCAGGAGATAGAGTTAGACAACTACCTATTCACAATAGAAGAAGTAGATGAGACTAAGATAGAAATCGTCAGAATTAAGGTCCTCTCATCGGGTCAAGAAGAAGAAGTGGATAACGCTTAGTTTTTTTAATTTATAGTTTTTATTGATCTACTGCACTGCTACACATTTCCTACAATTACACTACGACACATCAGGTGGTTTTATATCAGTTTTTCTGTTGTATAGCGCATAGAGAACCTACTGTAATATCTTATGTCAAATGCCTGTAGTGTGCCATGATTTTAGAATTTAATAACACGATTAGCCAGTTTTATGTAAACTACTTTACACTAGTGATTCTATTAGTGATAATGTAGCATTTTGGTCCTTGATTTGAATATACGACAATGTGTCAAACCAAAAACCGTGTTAAAGTCAACATCATATCATACCAATTACGAGAAGACAGAACAGGTATCTACCAGTTCTACCGATCGATTACATGCATTCACTAATAAGTGGTTGAATATCACTTTGATAGTCAACTTGTGCTTCTTAGTGCTTAACTCTATAAGGACAGAGTTTCCACTCTTCATTAATTTTGTTACTACAGGAGTCTCGATTGCATTCTATTTTCTTGCCTCAAGATTAAAAGAAAACCTGCACGTGTATCTGTATCTCTACTATATATTGTGGATATCAACTTATGCGATTTTAAGTTCCTACTCAGCAGGTCACTTAACGTACTTTATCATACTGATAGCATTAAGTGTATTACTCTTTAGAGACGAGAACGTGAGATATAAGATGGCGCTATTAAGTATAGCAGCATTTATAGCAGTCATATGTGTTAAGCCATTTCTGACAGAGTTAGTCACTTATGATGATCCTTACAGATCTATGGTACACTTGTTACTTACTATAATTGTGGTCTATTTTGCTATTAGAAGTTATGCAACATTTGCTGAGTCAGAGTCAAAAGAAAAGGACCTTCTGATAGAAGAAGTAAAAGATAAGAATTCAGAGCTTGAAAGATTTGCTTATATCACTTCTCATGATCTTAAGCAGCCAGTAAGAAATATATTTAGCTTTTCTGGTCTCTTAGAACGGAGCCTCAAAGCTGAAGATACCAGCCAGAAGAACTTAGAATATTTAGAAATTATAAAGTCATCATCTAAAAATCTGGAAAAATTAATAGATGATATATTAAAGTTCAGTAGGATAGATCAGATTAATGAGGATATAGAGTTACTAAGCCTTAACGAAATAGTAAAAGACCAAGAATATAATCTGGCTTATTGCCTAAGGTCCAAACACGGTAAGATTGTATATGATAATCTTCCGGAAGTAAGAGGAAATAAGGTATACTTAACATTATTATTCCAGAACTTGATCGAGAATGGTATCAAGTATAATAAAAGTGAAGTTCCTACAGTAATGATAACTGCCAAGCAAGTCATCGATAAGCTCCACATAACTATAAAAGATAATGGAATCGGAATCGCTAAATCCTTCTACGAGGAGATATTTATGCCGTTCAAGAGATTACACAGTAATCGAGAATTTGAAGGAAGTGGTCTTGGCTTATCCATCTGTAAGCGGATTGTAGAGAAACATAAGGGTCAGATATCAATCGATTCTGAAATAGGTAGAGGAACTGAGTTCAAAATTATATTGCCTTCTCAATAGTTATTAGGGTAACTCAAGCTGCACCATTATTAGAATAATACAGCAATCTGGCTTTAACACAACATTATACTCGTCGTACTTGCCTCATAGACTTCAAGTCTATTAATTTGCAATCTATTTTGAAATTAAAAATGAGTATGAAGCATTTACTAGCACTGGTTATATTATTCTCTATGAGCACAGGTATCTCAGCTCAAGACAAGAATTATAAAGTAAAAGTCTCTACAGTATTCGGAGATATGATAATCAAGCTATACGATGATACGCCTAACCATCGAGATAACTTTGTCAAGAATGTAAAAAGCGGTATGTATGATGGGACGATTTTCCATAGAGTGTTACCATTCTTTATGGCACAAGGTGGCGACCCCAGTTCTATAGGAGCAGGTCCTAATAAGGCTCTAGGTAATGACAACTGTCAAGTATTGCCAGCTGAGATAAGATCTGATCACTTCCATAAGAAAGGGGCAGTCGCAGCGGCACGACTACCAGATGCCATTAACCCTAATAAGGAATCCAGCGGATGCCAGTTCTATATCGTACAAGGATATAAACTCACCGACGCTCAGCTCGATGGTATGGAAAATGAAAATTATAAATTCCCTGATGTCAATAGAGCATATTATAAAGCAGTAGGCGGATATCCATATTTAGATATGCAGTATACTGTATTCGGTGAGGTCATTGAAGGTCTTGAGATAATAGACCTAATAGCAGCTATGCCTACTGGAGGCCAAGTCAAAGACAGACCCAATACAGACATAATAATGAAAGTGACAATGGTCGATTAAGCTTTCTGAGATTATATAATAATTATACTTTTTATACATTTTTCCTTACTTATAGTAGGGGTAGACATATAATATATTGTCATTATATAGTAGCATTAGATATATACCAATAGTCTTCTGTGCTGACGCATTGAGAATGCCACGTATGATCTTTTCTAATAGTTAATCGATATATAAGCTTAACTATTGAATTTATAGTCCTTAACACACTCTTCTAAATATTATACTTCAGTCAAAGAGAAGTATTGACTTATTAATTGTAAGTAAATTAGAAAGAGTGAACATGAGTGAACAGCCGTACATTAAAATCTACTTCAATCAACTATTTGTTGTATTTATTCTATTGCTGGGCCATGGTTATGGCGCAGCTCAGTCATTTAACCTATCTAAGACTGTAGATAATACTACTCCTAATGTAGGAGAACCATTTAACTACATTATCGATGCATCTTGTAACAGTTCCACACAGGACTGCGAAAGTGCCGTAATCACAGATGTTATTCCACCGCAATTAGAATTCTTAAATTTTTCTGATCCACTACCTGATGGCGTTAGAGATGCCATTTATGATCAATCTACTAATACGGCAACAATTACATTTGATGCAACCAGCTGTACCAGCTGTAATCCTGATGGGATTAATACGGACAATGATGATTTCTCTCAAGGTTCTTCTATTCAGTTGGCCTTACAAGTTAGATTTCCTAGTGGTACATTTACGGGTACAACTGCTCAGAATACAGTATGTGGAACCAGTAATAATGCTGGTAATCCATGTGATAGTTCTCGAGAAGTTACGGCTATAAACGGTAGAAATCCAGAATCTGGATGTAGCCAATTATACGCCGAGATTACTATGCAAAATCCAGTAAGTCCTGGAATCGATATGTTTATCAGAAATAGGGTTGGTAATCTGGGTACATCAACGATACAGAATTATCAGATTTCTACGAGGATCCCTACGGAGATGGACTTTGCTTACATACAAGCACCAAATTGGCCGGGTGTTAATCAAAATATTAATTTAGAATATCAAAGATCAGATCAATCTGGGACTTGGCTTTCGTGGACAAGTATCAATGTCTCTACAAATGGTAATGATATTTATCAAAAGTCAAGCTTGGGATTACCAGCTGGAGTAGAAGTTATAGCTGTCAGGATGCTATTTGGTGATTTGTCAGGTGATGGTTCTTGGAACCCTTATTCTAATTTGGCCGGTAACTGGGAGTCTTCATTTCGGTTGTATGGTATTGTTCGTAATTCTGTTACAGAAGGATCTATAATAAATGCTTGCTCAGACTACTCTGGTACAGTAAGTGGTTCTAATTGTAATGAAAGAGCTTGTAATTCTACTACCGTCGGGACACCTGGTCCTGTGATTGCAGGTGGTAAACAAATTTTAGATTTGGATGGAGAATTTCTTCAAGTTTTTTCGCCAGGGGACAAGTATTTAGTCTCACTTGACTTTGCGTCTGATGAGATAAATGATCAAGATGTATTAGGCGGCGTTATGGTTGACGTATTACCTCCTGGTATGACTTATGTCCCAGACTCTTACTACATCGATAGGGGACATGATAATATTCAGAATCAAGTGCCTGTAATACAGATTGAAAATTTAGTCGATGGTCGACAACTCATTAGATTTGTATGGGATGATTCTTTTGGTAATGAATTCACATTGTCACCTAAAGGATTTTGGACTGGTTTTTCATTGCGTTTTGAGGTCCAAATTAGTTCCGGTATCGCTACCGGACCCTATTCTAATCAATATTACTATACAGCTACGGGCAGTAACCATGCCTGCGAAAACAATCAAGAACAGGACACTAATAACTACTTAGGAGGATATGGTTTTGATTCTGATGTGTGTCATGATAGTGCAGAATTTGAAGTTATAAGACCACCTAGCTCAGCAGGTCTAGAATCACTAAAAGAAGTCAGAGGCAGTAGAAATGCTAACTATTCTCGTTATCCAAATTATGGTACTACAGTACCAGGAGGGGTTAATGATTACAGGTTATCATTAACTAACCCAAATGCAACGCCTATTAACGATCTTGTCGTCATAGATATATTCCCGACTACGGGGGACACAGAGATACTTAATACTTCTATTCCAAGATATTCAGAATGGAGCCCTAACTTATTAGGACCTATCGATGTAACAGGAAACACGACTATATATTATACAACGGTAACTAACCCATGTAGAGACGAAGTAGCCCCTCCAAGTGCTTCGCTGCCTTTTCCTACTGGATGTACTGACGCTGGATGGAGCACGACTCCCCCTGATGATATAACAACAGTAACAGGCTTTAAATTAGACTTAAGAAACAATAGATTAAATCAAGGACAGACTTTTGAGTTAGAATGGGAAATGAGAGCTCCAGTTAATGCACCAACTAACGGTGAGATTGCTTGGAATTCTTTTGCTTGGTCAGGTGCAAATGCTACGAGTGGTAATCCACTATTACCTGCAGAACCTATTAAGGTGGGGATAGAATCATATCCTGGATCCGTGCCATTTCATGGGGATTTTGTATGGGATGATCTGGATGGAAATGGTAAGCAAGATCCCGGAGAACCAGGTATAAATGGGGTGACGGTAACGCTATATCAAGACAATGGAGATGGTGTAGCTAATCCTACTGATGATACACCATATATGACAACTGTCTCCGCTAATGGTGGACTTTATTTGTTTTCAGATTTTCCACTGGGCAATTATTTTGTAGAATTTTCAAATCTACCTTCAGGATATAATCCAACACATACGAATGTAGGTAATGATAACACAATAGACTCTGATGGCTTAGTAACGACCGTAACTACTTTTGGAAGTACAACTGACGATAGAACGTGTGATCTAGGTTTGTACTTCGGAGAACCTCCGCCGTTAACGCCATTAGAATGTGAGTTGATTGATATTGATGACTCTAATTGTCAAAGTAATAATGCAGTAGCTACGATCAATGCAGTAGGTGGCACACCCCCTTATCAGTATAATATTGGTAACGGGAATCAGTCATCTGGTGTATTCAGTAATCTGTCGGGAGGAGAATACACAATTACCGTTACTGATGCTTCTAATGACCAAAGTGTTTGTGGTTTTTATATAGACTGTGCCGAGCCTTGTACTTCTAATATCTATACAGAACTTGTTTCGAGTTGTTTTAATTTCGGAGGATATCAAGGTGCATATGCTGCCAATGATGCAATTGTGGGTTTTAGAGAGAATCTGACTAATAATCCGACGACTAACTCGCTACAGCAATTCACACACTATGCGACACACGAGCAGGTAGGAACCGTCTATGGTGTAGCTTTAGGTAGAGATAGCAAGACTATATATACGTCAGCTTTTATGAAGCGTCATGCTGGTTTTGGACCAGGAGGGACAGGTGCTATCTATGCTATAGACCAAGAGCAAAATACGCCACCTGTACTTCTTGCGGACCTTAATTCCATCTATGGGGCTAATACAGCTGGGATTAATACTCATGACTTTGACGAATCAGACACTTGTCCAGGAGGGTCTAATTTTTCATGTTGGTTTAATGATGTCGATACTTGGGATGCTGTCGGCAGGTCAAGTCTAGGTGACTTAGATATATCTGATGACCAACGATTCCTATATGTAATGAACTTGGCTGATAGACATGTGTATCAGATAGATGTACAGAACCCGACTGTACCTCAGACAAGATATCCATTTCCATTAGACCAATTAACTGATTCAGAAGTAACACTTAAGCCACTAGACCCACAGATAGATATCAGACCATTTGCATTAAAGTATAGAGGTGATAAGTTGTACGTCGGTGCTGTAGATACTGAGGAAAGTAGAACGGCTTGCTGTTTTGAGGGAGGATCGGTCATATACGTTTACTCTTTAGACCTTGCTACAGGGGACTGGCAGCTTGAATTAGAGGCTGATGTACAGAAAGGAGCTGATAGTGGTACTTATTATATCGCTAAGTGGTATACTGGGTTCCAAGATGATTATAGAGATGGTAATAAAATGATTTTAGCAGATATAGAATTTGACGGTCCAGATATGATTCTTGGCTTGAGAGATATGACAGGTGATCTATTCGGCAACAATGCCGGGAAGCCTATCGCAGGTGATTCACAAACTGTTTTCTATGATAACAAAGTAGGTGATCTTGTAAGATTCGATTACGACGATAGCACCGGCGGATATATTTTAGAATCTAATGGTACCTCAGGTAATACCACTACAGGAGGGACATTCTCTGGATATGGATGGCCGCCAGATTCTTCTCCGAGAGGAAGTTATTATTTTGGAGATTTTCAAAGTTTAGCTCACCCACAGACATCCTTAGGTGGGCTTTGGGTTAATCCATATGAGGATCGAGCCTATTCTACTGTTTTCAATCCTTTAGATGTTTTTTCTACAGGAGTCAAAGCATTTGATAATAGTTTTGGTGCCACAGCCGAAGCCTATGTCTTATTGGCAAATACAGATAATTCTGCTAACTTCGGAAAGACGAATGGCTTAGGTGATATCGAAGGCTTTATTATATGTGAATCATGCTGTACTAACATATATATGAACGGCTACATCAGATCCAATAGAACTTGGGACTCAGACAACGAAGAATAAGTATAATATTGTAACTTATATTTCTGAATTTCAGA
>CALLAG010000164.1 GCA_938002705.1 uncultured Saprospiraceae bacterium
CGATACCTTATACAAAACTTCGTAATTATCATACGGTGTATTCACCGTCAGTTCTAATTTATCTCCAGGCTCGTAAGTACTCTCAAGATCAGACACCCAAAAATTATGGACTGAAATAGCTTTAGAATTCTCATCTGATAATGCTGTAAACTTTACTATACTATCACTATTACCATATTCGTCAGTAGCACTGATGACAACTTTATATAAGCCAGGCTTAAGATTAGTTAGTTGATTCAACTTACCTCCAGAATTTATATCTGCTGAGATCAGATTATCTTTTACTTTTAGTAGACTATAGTCTTGTGGGGGTGCTGCATCTAACGGAAATCTACTTAGTAGTTCAGCACTATCAATTGAGGGTCTATCTATGTCCCTCCAATAAGATTTTCTATTAATCCTATCAGGATATTCTACACTATAGACATCCACTTTTATATCCGCTTCTAATTCTTCAGATTCTACATTAAGCACAGATACGCTTATATCTTTGAGATCACTTATGAATGACCTATCAGGTATGTCCGCTTTTATTGTAAATGGGCTATTGGATAAGCTTATAGACTTAGATACTTGTGTAGATTCGCCAGTGATATCTGTGATGTCACAATTCACTTTATAGATATATCTCAGGTAGTTATCCTCCTTCTGCTCATAAGTAGGAAATTTAATTTGAAATTCTCCATCCTTATCAGTTATCGTCTCTCCAGAGCTTATTAGTTCTGCAGATTGGTTAACTGTAGGCATACGTCTATAGTAACTATATTTATAATAATCGTATGCTGATGTTTTCGATATTCTATAAGACACCTTAGCACCCTCATTACTGGCACCAGAAAATGATTTCAAGATACCTTTTACATCTATACTATCCCCTAAGATGTAAGGCTGATCGAGAGGCTTAAATTCTGCAAATACTTTTGGTCTTTTGTATTCTTCGACTTTGATATTGAGATACCCTTTATTCTCTACCATCAGCGAGAAGTTACCCGTCAGTACATCATCTGGCAATGATATAGCTCCTGAGAATGTACCGTAATCATTGACCTTATATGGTTGCTCTGCTACTACTTGATAGTTAGCGTCACGTAAGAAAACAGTTCCAGTATCACCTTGTACTATAGAAGGCATCTTAGACTTACCATCTTTGCTTATAGATAGTCCTTTGTAATAGATCATCTGCCCTGGTCTATATATCGCTCTATCTGTGAATAAGCTTACAAGTTGTTGAGTAGTATTCCTATAGTTCTTATTGTGGTAATGTCTAAAATTAAGATCCAGTATATCATTAGCTTTTTTGAAAACAAAAGAGAAATTTCTTTCTTGTCCTTTATATATAAATTTGCCATTCTTATCACTAATTATAGTTTCTATAAGTTGGCTCTCTTCTACCCTGCTCCTCTTATTATAGACATGCTTATAGACCTCTACAGTTACTCCCGATATCGGCTTACCAGAAGACCTATCCATGACATAACCATATGATGAATCTACTGCATCGGTATACGTATAGCTTATATTAGAAATATCGAAAGTGGCAATAGATACAATCTTATTATCTCCAAATTCCATATCCTTATTATTACTAATCATCAGTGCATAAGTACCGAATCCCAACCCTCTAACTGGCAACTCTGTACTGTGCTGATTGTAATCATCAGAGCCTGGCAATTCTACCTGCCAATCGTCTATTGAATTCATAGATCTTAATAACATGATTCTATCCTCGTCCCTTCTTGACTTCTTTAGCTTTTCTTTCTGTACCTCTGATAATTTGATTAACCTTAATTGTGCATTTGCAATATTTCGATAATCGACCATGACTAAGAAGTCTTTCTCAGGCACATTAACTCTCTCAGCACTTACACTAAGGGATTTGTGATTAAGCTCATTTTGTAGTCCTTGTATAAGCGGAAGATACTTCCCATCGGGGTAACTCTTCTTAGCATTCTGTATATATGTGTATGCCGTTCCATAGGCCTTCTCATACTGCGAGTCATAAGCATTATTATACCGCTGACCCAGAGACATGTAGTGCTTTATTAATTTAATATAAGCATACTGACCTGCAGAACCTTTCTCTTTCTTAGCTGTAATCTCATTAAGATAGCTCAGGTAATATTGTTCCTTATCCTTAACCTCAGAGAAGTTCTTAAGATACTCTATTCTCTTTATGTCAATAAGCATACGGGTATCTTCATCAAGTGCTTCAATAGATAATGCTTCTTTAAAAAGCTCCAAGGATATATAATTGTGATTACTCGTATCTGCTGTTACTATAGGTAAGTCTATGAAATCTAATAATGGGCTAAACAAGCCTGAATCTGTCATCTTATAAGCCTGAGTCGGAAGACTTACAAACGCCTGGCTATTGCTAAAATGCTTAATAGATCTAAAAAGAACAAACTGCCTCACCGTCTTAGCTTCGAGAAGTATGGACTGGGCATTCTGTGAAGGCTGTAGGATTATATTATAATCATTAATCTCAACGTCACTCTTATACTCTAATGACGTCCTGTACCATGCCAGTGACTTATTCTGTATCTGTTCTAATGACATTTTTGATAAAGCAGATTCGCCTTGTTCTTCTTGCCTGACTTCTGTTCTATTACCGAAGCGATACATATTATTGATCGCATATCCATGATAGAGTTCTCCCAAGATAGAAGCCATAATAGCTTTACCCGATTCAGAACTTAATTCTGTTCTCTCCGTCTCTAACTGTTCTATATAACTTGCAGGATCATAATCTTCAAATGCTCCTTTTAACTTATAAGTATAAATGATAGACTTAATAAGTTGGTCATCTCGCTTTTCTGATTTTGCCTTAGCATATATTTTTTCTACTATTTCGTAAGCTGACTTTGGTAGATTCTTATTTTCATATGCTGTGACTTCCTTCCATAAAGCGGCATACGTTTCGTCAGTATTATTATAAGAAGTAGCGCCTAACATGAGAGTGATTATTATGAAAATTAATTTGTGCATAGCTTAGATTATCAAATGAGAAATACAAGGCCTCGAAAGTAAGACGCAGTATCTATAGTGAATACATATTAATATGAAAATTAATTTCTTAAGGAATGCTTAAATGCCCTAATCTAAATCAAACGTACATCTACTAATGATGATGATGTGCATGCATCTTATCTAATTTGAAATCAACTGGATTTCTTTCCTTTTTTTCTACTTCCTTCTTTCCCTCCGTAATGATATAATAGGAGTTTACATCTAAATTTGAAATCGTCTGCAATTGACTGTTATTTAATGGCCAGACTATTTCGATTTTATCAATCTTTGTAGCTTGGCCTACACCGACTACAGTCTCCAGTGAATTACTCCCAAAACTGGCGCCAGAACCTATAATTCTATACAATACTCTTTCCTTACCATCATCAGTAATAGTAAGTTTCATCTTAGCTCCTATGGCAAGTTTATTACTGTTAGTTCCTATGAGCTTAATTGTTACACTGTTATTATCACTGCCAGGATTATGAAAGAATGCATTCTGAAAGTTATCCCCCTCGTAAGCACCTCCCATCACTGCATATACATCTACATTACCATCTCTATCAATATCTGTCATGCTCACTCCATGGCCTTTCTGTATGTGAGCCATACCTGAAGCATAGCTTACATCAGTCAATGATCTGCCGCTCTCATTTAAGAAAACTTTATTAGGTACTATAGAAAAAAACGAAGGATCACCTGTTCCTAAGTAAATATCAAGCCAACCATCATTATCTAGGTCTCCATAGTTGCAGCCCATGGTGTACATCGCTTCATTCATCCCTACTTGGTTATGGACTTCAGTAAATGTCTCATTTCCATTATTTATATATAACATCGTTTCTCCTCCTGTAGGGACGCCCTTGATATTTAATGCAAAATCTGCTGCGGGATTATCAATACTACTCTGATATGAAGAGACAAGTATATCCAGCAAGCCATCGTTATTAAAGTCAAACATCATTGTGGGAAAAGATATAACAGGATTAGTAACTCCGATACGCTCGCCTGCTTCTGCAAATTGTGGAATACCTTGAGCATTTAATCCTTGATTGAGGTACAAGAGATTTTTGCTTTTAAGACTGGATACATAGATATCAGGTTCTCCATCATTATTAATATCTCCAACACTTATTGCTTTAAAAAAGCCACGATGAGTTAAACCTGCTTCAGAGCCCACATCTACAAACCGTTCTCCATTATTATTCATCCATAATTGTGTAGGATAATCTCCCCCCTTCATTGATTCGTTGAATACGAGCAAGTCTAACCATCCATCCTTATCTATATCTATCCATTCACAAGCTTGCGTCGGAGAATGTTTTGTCAAGCCTACGTCTAAAGTTACGTCTTCGAAGCCTTTTCCAGTATTCTTGAGTAAGGTATTAGGGATGGCTCCTTTAGCCATCATCCATGCTCCACGCATGATGTAGATATCTATCAATCCATCATTATTATAATCTGTTTGCTTCACATTTAATCCACCAGTATGTCCATCTAAGCCTTTCTGAGTTGTCATATCTGTAAAACTTCCAGCGCCATCATTTTCATAATAGATTACATTATCTGTAAAACCCCATGAAGTACAGAAGATATCTAAATCACCATCATTATCAAAATCTTCAATAATGACACCTCCACTTAGTAGATCATGACCGATACCCATCTCTGATGCGATATTATCAAATCGTGCTATTCTATCTTTATTCTTTTCAAAGTATTCTGCTGGAAGTAAAAAAGGTGGCGGTACTTTATCTGGGTACTGACCCAATGTCATATAAGCTAGGTTCAATATCCAAATGGCTTCTGCATTTCTTGGATTTGCGGCAAGCATCTCTTTTAAGATAGCTATCGCTTTTCCCGAGCCTTGGGTTAATGTATGTATTCCATCTTCTTGTATAGGTACAATGCATGACTCATGATTATGCTTCTGTATACAGTTCTCTTGCTCACCCAGTCTGATATGGGCTATGGCAAGCATTCGATTCATCGCTAAAATTGCCTTTGCCTTATTATCAATATTTGTCTGCTCTGTCTCTTTGATGACGGATTCCATCATTGCTATAGCAGGCTTAGTCTCGCCACTATTAAGCATCTCTGTAGAATACTTTATCAACTTATTAAGCTTAGGAATGCCTGTCAAAGTTTTAGATTCTTCCAAGTACTCCGCAGCTCTTTCGGCATTAAGAGAGTAGCTGATACTCAATGGATCTAACTTACTTTGTGCTTCTATAACGAGAGATTTAGTATCCTTCTTCTCTACTATCACCGGCTTATCATCACTGGCACAGGCTCCAAAAATTAGGATTAAAAGAAAAGCGTAGACAAACTTCATTTTGATATTTATTTATAATTTTTTCTATAAAATTCTCTAAGGTATTTATTTGAACCGATTAAGTGCCACCTCACTGTGGAGCGGCATACCAGTAATCAGATGCTGAATAAGATGCTCCGCAAAATACGGAATCAATGATGTCCCCTTGGTACCCATTCCATTAAACATATACAGCAGATTAGAAATAGGAGAAGGACCTATAAGTGGCTTGCGGCCTTTGACAGCAGGTCTTACGCCTGCCTTATGATTAGTAACAGTATAGTTGACTTTGAGGAGCTTCTTTAATTTATCATTCCATTCAGCAGCAAATGCCGCAGTAGGACTATCATCCTCAAAGTCCCACTGATAAGTACCGCCTGTCCATATATTCTTCTCATCCATGGGAGCTATAAATATCTCATCTCGGAGAATTTGATTCGGGGCTGGCCCATCAAAATTGATCGTAAACGCTTGTCCTTTGGCTAACTGAAAAGGGAGATCTGGAAACAATGGATTCTCCATGCCTTTGTAGCCTTCGCAGAATATGATGTAATCATAGGCTTCATTAGCATATACGACATTATTATCAGTAACAGTCAGTGCACTTGCGTCAAAGCTACCTTCTATATATAAATTCTGATCTATAAGATAGGCCTTATAATCTGTAACTAACTGTGAGATATCTACCTGTATAGACTGTGTGATCTCTCCATAATAACTTGCTTGCTGAACTATGCCTTTATACTCGTTATCGTTAGGGGTCTCTACTACGTAATCGCTATATCCTGGCTTACCGACAGATGAGAACCATTTGTTCTCTTGTGCAGGTGTATGCATAGCTCTCAGGATATTTGCTTCTCTTACATAATTATGATTCAGCTTTTCTGATAGCTCCCTATAGGTACTCTTCGCTACTGGTAGTAGGTCATCTATCATCCAACTCTTCACATAATTTCTGCCCGTTATAGGATTAATAAGACCTGCCGCCGCATGTGTAGCCGCATACTTATGACCATTATCCAATACCTTATGAGAGATATTCTTTTCAGATAATTTGTAGGACAATATCGTTCCTGCAATACCTTGACCTATTATGAGTACGTGACTTTCTTTGTTGAGCATGGGTGAGGTGTGGGTTAGTCTACGACTTTTAAAAGGGTCAAGGATTCTAAGGTTAATCCTCCTATTTGCCCATAAGAGATCTGACTAATTACAAGAAAATCAAACAGGAAGTATTTCATAAGTATCATTTATACAAAATTCTAAAACAATATAAATACATAACTATTGTCTATCAATAAATAGAAAACAAAACAAATCAATGCTCCACACCTAATAGGGCCAATGTCTCTAAATCCAATTGTCCCATAGGTAAGTTGTTATCCTTTTGAAATTTTATTAATGCAGCTTTAGTTTCAGGCATAAAACCTTCTATATGATTGATATTACCACCTATGGAGTAGCCACGTTCTATGAGTGCTGAATAAACATCTCTGTATAACTTTTTAGAAATTTGAACATCACATACGACCTGTTTCCATTCTGTGTATCCTCCCCTAGAAATGAGTACCTCATATTCGATTTCTTTATTTATAAATTCTTTATTCAATGTTGTATCAACTACTGTATAGTAGTCATAGAACTCCCCCTTGTTTTCTACAAGACACCACACCAAGCAATCATCAGGATTATTACTTAGACAGTTTTTATCTGTTTTTTTCTTTACCCATTTTGACGAAGCCTCCTTG
Source organism: uncultured Saprospiraceae bacterium (assembly GCA_938002705.1). Taxonomy (GTDB): domain Bacteria; phylum Bacteroidota; class Bacteroidia; order Chitinophagales; family Saprospiraceae; genus RFSX01. Next base: position 7,072 of record CALLAG010000164.1, read on the forward strand.
ACGATGATCCTTTTAGGCTCTACATTGGGATCATTATACTTATCCCCTGTGTACTCTATTATAGGTGTAGAGTGAGATTCATATTGATCTGGTATCATACATCTACTATAACATCCAGGTCCAGGAGGCATACCTGCTTGACGCTGTTGAGTGATACCCCTTGATCTGTTTAATCTATTATAGGAAGGAGAACCTATATAAGATGGAGAATTTAATGTACCACAAGAAACTTGGCTGATCACAAGAAAAATGAATAGGAAGTATTTCATAAGTGTCGAATTAGAGAGATCAAAATACGACATTATTAAAAGAAGCTTAGTCTTCGCTGGTCTTTCTCTTATTAATTTCGTCACGGATCTTAGCCGCTTTCTCGTAGTCTTCGTTCTCGAGTACGTCTTCAAGCATTTGGTTAAGTGCCTTGACCGAATACTGGTCAAAAGAATCAGGTCTTGCCTCATCTGTGATGATAGACTTAGCAGATTTCTTCATCGTATCATCATCTTCAAGAACGACGCCGGCTTGCTCCATAATAAAGTCAAATGTGTACAAAGGACTCTTAAATCGAACTGACATCGCTATGGCATCCGAAGTCCTGGAGTCTATGATAAATTCCTGACCATCTCGCTCACATACGAGTTGTGCATAGAATATACCATCTAAGAGATTATTGATGACTACCTCTTTGAGGTTAATGTCGAATGTATCTAATGTATTCTTGAACAGATCATGTGTCAATGGTCTATTAGGTGTCATACGCTCCATAGCTACAGCTATAGCTTGTGCTTCGAAACCCCCGATGACTATTGGTAGTCTTCTATTACCTACTATTTCTCCTAACACAACGGCATAATTATGCGATTGCGTCACACTGTGTGATAAGGCTACAATCTCTAATCCAATTTTCTTCATCTCTTAAAGGTAATGCTCTATTATTGATTCATATCATAAGTCAGTGACAAATGCTATGCTGATTTAAATTTTTTAATGGACTCTGTAAGTCTTGGTACGACATCAAACAAATCGCCTACGACACCATAATCTGCGGCTTTGAAGAATGGTGCTTCTGGATCTTTATTAATAACGACTATCGTCTTAGAACTATTAACTCCAGCAAGATGCTGTATAGCACCTGATATGCCGATGGCTATATATAAGTTAGGCTTGATAGCGATCCCTGTCTGCCCTACGTGCTCATGGTGAGGTCTCCATCCTGTATCTGATACTGGTCGTGAGCAAGCAGTTGTCGCTCCTATCACATCCGCCAAGTCATCTATGATGCCCCAGTTTTCTGGGCCTTTCATACCTCTTCCTGCTGATACGACAAGTTCCGCTTCTGGAAGTGGGATAGTCCCTTCTACACGCTTTACCTCTACTAACTGTGTCGCTGCACTTATTCCTGAGATATCAAGACTCTCTGCTGTGACAGCTGAGCCTGACTCTACTATAGGCGTTGCATTTCTACTGATAGATATAATATTATTATCTGAGCTGTAAGCGTACGTCGCTAGCGCCTTACCAGAGAATACACCTCTCTGGACTGTCATCCCTCCATCTGTAGATGGCAGACTCTCTGCACCTGTAACTACTCCAGCACCTAATTTTATAGCTAATCTTCCAGCTATCGACTTTCCTCGAGAGTTATCACACAATACCAGTTGCTTAGCTCCACATTGCTCGTATGCCTTTGCGATGGCTTGCGTGACAAATGCTGTATCATGCATATTATCAGACTGGAATGACAGCACTTTATTAGCACCATACTTACCCAGTTCTCCTGCTACATCTGCTGATCCATTAGTGACTACAACGCAATCGCCTTGTGTCATCTCAGCTACTTTGGCACCATAACATACAGCCTCGAAGGCTGCTTTTTTATATTGATTATTAATCGCTTCTACGAATACTAATACTGACATAGAGTATATCTTTTATTTTTTCTATAATTTATAATGATCTAAAGAGCCTTAGCCTCCTCATGGAGCAATCTTACCAGCTCATCCATATTCTCGGCATCTACTAACTTGACGCCTGACTTCTCAGCAGGTAGAGTGTATCCTTTGATACTTACATGATCATCAGCAGACTGTGCTTCTACCACATTAAGCGGTTTTCTCTTGGCCATCATAATACCTCTCATATTAGGAATTCTTTGTTCTGCTAATCCCTTAGAGGCTGATACTACTACCGGTAGACTTGCCGAGATCACTTCTACACCTCCTTCTATATCACAAGTAGCCGTGACCTTGCCATCAGCAACATCGAGATTACTCACGAATGACATAAACGGTGTACCCATTAGCTCCGCTACCATACCTCCTACAAGACCACCACTATAATCTATCGTTTCTTTTCCTGTAAGGATCATGTCATAGGCCTTATCCTTAGCATAAGCGGCTATCTGCTGAGCTACAAATACTGCGGACTTAGGTTCAGCATCTACTCTTACTGCCTCATCAGCACCTATGGCCAGTGCTTTTCTTATGATCACATCGTTAGCCGCTGGACCTACATTGATGACTGTAACAGTGCCACCTAATGCCTCCTTGACCTCAAGGGCTTTGACAAGTGCATACCACTCATCGTAAGGATTCATTATATATTGTACGCCGTCTGTCGCGAAGGTCGTATTGTTATCTGTAAAGCCGATCTTAGAGGTTGTCTCCGGGGTTTTACTTATACAAACAAGTAAATTCATTAATTCTTAATTTTGCTGCAAATATATGGAATAAAGATATAACCTTTAGGGACTATAAAATGTTGACTTGTGAACTCAGAAAGACTTACCCAATTACTACAATTTCATGAAGCTGATCCTAAGGATACTTTCATCTTGTTTGCATTAGCCAAAGAATATGAGACACAAAATACTTTAGATAAAGCCCTATTCTATTACCTCAAACTTAAGGATATTGACCCTAATTATATCGGCTTATACTATCATTTGGCAGCTCTATACTCTGAGATTGGTCAGGATCAAAAGGCCTTAGAACTTTATAAAATAGGTATCGAAATAGGTCAAAAAGCTGGAGACTTTCACGCTGTATCAGAACTTCAGAACGCTAAGGTTAATCTGGAGATTACTTTGGGGAATTAGGGAATGGGAGGATAAAGGGATTAAAGGTATAAGGGTATAAGGGTGTAAGGGATTAAAGGTTTAAGGGTTTAAAGGTATAAGGGATTAAGGGTCCCGTGGTCCCCTCCTGAAAAAGGTTCTCGATTATTAATTGATATTACTGATTAAAGTTCTTATTTTTACTTATCACTGTAATTTGTTCTCTTGCAAATATAGGTATATAGGTATATAGGTATAGACCACG
>CALLAG010000165.1 GCA_938002705.1 uncultured Saprospiraceae bacterium
TATATCATTTGTGAGTTATCAGATGCCGAGTCGCATGCTCATGATGATAGGAGCACTTGGAAGTGCAGGGGTTTATTTTCTGACATCTTGGAAGCCACACTTATCTCCACTGACAGCTCCTATATATGCAGTATTACAGGGGTTATTCGTCGGTGCTGTATCTGCTGTCTATGCTATGGGATATGAGGGTATCGTATTTGAGGGTATCGTATTCCAAGCTGTATCAGCAACGATGGCATCACTGTTAGTCATGCTTATGGTATATAAGTCAGGTCTGATCAAAGTAACTCAGAAGTTTAGAATGGTGGTTACTATGTTAGTGGGTGCTATCATGATAGTATATATTATAAGTATGGTAGGATCTATGTCTGGACTATTTCGGGTCCCATATCTACACGAGTCTGGGGCTATAGGTATAGGAATTACTTGCTTTATACTCGTCGTAGCGGCATTGAATCTTTTACTTGACTTCGATAACTTTGAGCAAGGAGAAGAGATGCAAGCCCCTAAGCATTTTGAGTGGTACTATGGAATGGGATTATTATTCACACTAGTGTGGATGTATGTTGAGTTTTTAAGATTGTTGAGCAAATTACAAAGTGATTAATAATTAGTATATCACTTAATCTTAGATATAATTTCGAGGGCTTTTGGTTTATACCAGGAGCCCTCTTCTATTTTTGAGAATTTAGATTTCATATTTTCTATATCTCCATTCTTTAAGGAAATCAGACCTTGATACCAATAACCTGCGTTGTTATAAAGTGGAATAGGTTCTAATTTTTTGAGTTGAGCTATAGCAGCTGTTTCTTGATTAGTCTTGATGAGAGATACGCAGTACGCTAATCTGGAAGGCGGTTCTAATGTCGCTTCATAAGATAGAAACACGGGTGCAGCTAATCCATAGTTGCCTTGGTTATAGGCTTGGTGAGCTTGCAGTAATGTTGTAGGTTCTGTACTCTTCTTGGTGATACTTATTTCGTCAGCAACGAAATACTGATTATATATCTGAATGTATTCTTGTGATGGCTTATCGCTTTTGCAAGAAATGACAAAAGCCGATAATAAGATTACTGTTATAAAGGTATACGATCTATACATGAAGGAAGAGATTAGTATAAATGGAAATAAAGAAAAATCTATTGCGATAGATCGCAATAGATTTAGTAATTATATTTTTTTAGCTTAGATATGGATATATCGGTTACCAGTAGCGCCTAATGCTGCTTCCTTTATAGCTTCAGTATACGTAGGATGAGGATGCGATATTCTAGCCATATCCTCGGCCGATGCTCTGAATTCCATAAGTGCTACTGCTTCCATGATAAGATCCGCAGCTCTTGCTCCTACCATATGTACGCCAAGTATCTCATCAGTATCTTTGTGAGCTATAACTTTTATAAGCCCCTCTGTATCCGTACTTGCACGAGCTCTACCAAGTGCTTTCATAGGAAACTTACCTACCTTATATTCTATCCCAGCTTCCTTAAGTTGCTCCTCTGTCCTACCGACTACAGATAATTCAGGCCATGTATAGACAACACCTGGTATAAGATTATAATCTAAATGTGGCTTATGACCTGACATATGTTCTGCTACGAATATGCCTTCTTCTTCGGCTTTGTGAGCAAGCATAGCGCCTTTGATAACATCTCCTATAGCATAGATATTAGAGTGAGATGTCTGTAGGTGATCATTAACTATAATACGACCTCTATCATCTGTATCTACACCTATAGTCTCAAGACCTAAGTTCTCAGTGTATGCATGTCTTCCTATAGCGATAAGACAATAGTCAGCTGTTATTTTCTGAATCTCTTCAGTGTCTTTTTTCTTAAATTCTATAGTTGCATTTTTAGCTGTACCCTTTACTTGTGTGACGGCATGACCTAAGTGAAATATGATGCCTATCTTCTTGAGTGACCTTTGTAGATCTTTACTGACATCCTTATCCATGCCAGTCAAGATTCTATCTTGAAATTCTATAACTTCTACCTCGGTTCCGATACGAGCATATACAGACCCTAACTCTAATCCGATAACACCGGCACCTATGATGACCATCTTCTTAGGGATGCTTGTGATGTTAAGTGCTTCTGTAGAGGTGATCACTCTCTTCTTATCGTAGTTAAATGCAGCAGGAGTGATAGGCTTAGACCCTGTAGCTATGATGGCTTTATCAAATTCTAATTCAGTTGTAGAATCCTTACCAGCAACTTCTAGTTTGTTAGCTGATACGAATGTGCCGTGACCGGTATGTACATCGATCTTATTTTTCTTCATAAGATATGCGACACCATCACAGGTCTGGCTTACTACAGAATCTTTTCTTGCTATCATCTGCTTGAGATCAGCCTTGAGAGATTTCAGTTGTATGCCGTGATCAGCAAACTTATGTGCTGCATTATGATAATGCTCTGAGGAGTCCAGTAATGCTTTAGATGGAATACAACCTACGTTGAGACAAGTGCCTCCCAGCGTATTGTATTTTTCAATAATTGCCGTTTTCATTCCCAGCTGTGAGCATCTTATAGCAGCTACGTATCCGCCTGGGCCTGAACCTATGATTACAACATCGTACTTCATGTAATATTAGTCTTTCTTGTTAGGATTATTATTATCGCTCTTGTTATTAGGATTGTTAGGATTATTAGGTCTTGGACCTCTCCTTTTTTTATTACGCGATTTGTTATTATTCGTTTTTTTTGTGTTGGAATTGGCAAGTCCATCTTTAGGCTTGTTTCCCTCTTTAGGTCTATTTCCTTCTTTTGGTTGAGGTTTTGTTTTTGCATTTCCATTAGGACCGCCCTTTATAGGATTTTTCATAGGTCCTTTATTAGAATCACTTTTAGGTCGCTTAGGCTTAGGGCCACCAGATCTCGACTTATCACCAGACTTATTATTAGGACCTTTTCCTCCGGGCTTGTCTTTGCGACGATCATCTCTACGTGGACCTTTTTTAGACCCTTTGTAGTTACTGTTTCTCTTTTTCTTACGTCTCTTTACATCAGGTAAGACGATGTCTCCTGTCACATCTGCCCATTCTAATTCTTCGTCTTCAGGCTTGATGATGACTTCCTCTTTGAACGAGTTGATGTCATCTATATTAACACCTTCCTTATTGAGCTTAATTATTTTTTTGACTTGATCTTTGTGTAGAGCTACGAGAGGTCCTCTCATGTTATCTTTCTGGACACCGTAATACATGATACCTTTGAAGATATCCGTCTTGATCAGAGTGGCTTTTCCATTAGTTAATCTTATGACATCTGCTTTCTTAGGAAAATCACTAAGAGCGTCGATGTATGTATCCAGCTCATAATTAAGGCAACACTTTAATCTACCACACTGACCAGTGAGCTTCGTCTGATTGATCGCTAAGTTCTGGTAACGTGCTGCTGTGGTTGTGACTGTCTGGAAGTCTGACTTCCACGTAGAGCAGCATAGTTCTCTACCACAAGTTCCTATACCACCTATTATAGATGACTCTTGACGAGAACCTATTTGCTTCATTTCGATTTTGACTCGGAATTCTTTAGCATACATTCTTACAAGCTCTCGGAAGTCTACTCTGCCATCTGCAGTATAGTAGAAAGTGGCTTTTCTTTTATCACCTTGGAATTCTACGTCTCCGATCTTAAGATCTACGTCAAGTGTACGAGCTATCTTACGAGCCTTGATCATAATACTGGTCTCAGACCCACGAGCTTCTTCTAATTTTTCTAGATCACGCCTGTTAGCTATTCTTATGATTTTATATATGACCTTGCTTTCGTCGAAGTTGACTTTTTTCATTTGTAATCTTACAAGATCACCTGAAAGTGAAATACGACCAACATCGTATCCATTAGAGCTTTCTACGACAACCATATCTCCAGTTATAGCATTGCTATAATCTGGATTGAGGAAGAAAGTCTTTCTATTACCTTTCTTAAACGAAACTTCTACTATGCCATACGACATTGGATCAGCGATATCTAGCGTTGTCAGCCAGTCGAATGTATTTTTCTTGTTACATGATCCACTCGTACAGTGTCCTTTATCTCCACATCCCTGAGGGACTCCATTTTTAGTTACTCCACATGATGCACATCCCATCTTTTCTATATTTTTATATATATGAAACGTCTATTGACGTTGATTATTAAAGCTCTTAAGTTATTGTCGATCCTGATAATGATGACACTCCTTAACACTCTATTTCAAAGTTAAATAAGATACCAGATACTTGCTATATATGCTCGATTTCTTACTTAGTCACTAAGTTATTGACTTCTGCTTTCAAAATTGCATTAATTTCAAAAGTCATGCTCATTAAAAGTATTTTTAACGATAGATTTCTTCTTATATGACTGATTGATTGTGTAAATATCTGCTCAAGTTGCCCGATTTTGCTCATATCTATCAGTTTTATGAGTTTTTCGGCCACTACTTTCTCTTCATCTGATAATTTGATGTTTTCTGAGGAGTCCTGAGCTATCAATTGATGCATTTCTCTCAGGAAGTGAAGGCCATATGTTAAGAAATTGATGATTTCTTGTTTTCCATTCCCGATAAGGGTATCTATAAATCCTACAACTTCCTCAGGGTCAGCCTTGTAGCTATATCTGAACCAGCTCATAATATCCTCAGAGTAGTTAAGCTGCGTAGCCGATAGTGATTGTATCGCTAATCGCAGGTCTCCGTCTACAAGATGCACCAGTTCTTGCTTGTCCTTAGAGGATAAGCTGCTGTTATTCTCGACATAGACCTTGATATCTTCGTCAGAAAAAGGCGGAACCAGAATACTCTGACAACGAGACTTAAGAGTATTAAGCACGGCATTACTATTATTCAGTATCAATATGATAATCGTATTATCTGCTGGTTCTTCTATCAGCTTAAGTATACGATTACCTTCCTTACCGAGGTAATCGGCATACCAGATAATCTGTATCTTATATTGCCCCTCATATGTCATGAGGCTCAGATTCTTGATGATCTCATTGCATTCGGCGACATTGATATTAGCTTGCTTATCTGCTGCACCTAAGAAGGTAAGCCAGTCAGTGATATTACCATAAGGGTGTTCTGCAAGGAATTCTCTCCACTCCTTAAGGAAGTAGGTACTGGTTGTATCCTGTCTTTTGATATTATCTTTCTTAATAACTGGAAATGAAAAATGTATATCAGGATGGATATTTTTCTGAGCTTTAATACAAGAAGAACATGTACCACAAGCCCCTTCTGCTGTCTTGTTCTTGCACTCAAGTAATGCAGCTAATCCTATAGCTAACGCTAACTTACCATAGCCATCACCTCCTGTCATCATAATAGCATGGGGTACTCTACCAGAATCTATAATCTTAAGGAAATAATCCTTTAATGCTTGGTGTCCCGGTATATCTGATAGTTGCATATATAAGTGAAGATAATATTGTAAATATAAGCTGCTAAGATACAGAAATTATAGGTCTAACACAGTTGCAGGTTTTATATGAAATTAAAGGATAACGCGAGGAATGTCCCACAGATACTGTGTGAATAAGAGTCACAATCAACTAATACCGATAGCTGTATTTTAAAATGCCTCTTAATAAAATATATAGCTTTAAACATGCATCGGGCATTATACCAAAGTCTTATGATAAATTAAATAGTGAATTTGGTATAACTTTGCGGGTCTTTTGTTGTTTGATTATAAATAAATGAAAATATGAGAATATCCATATATAGAAGAGCTCACTTTAATGCAGCTCATAGATTACATACTGAGTCATGGTCTGATGAGAAAAATAAGGCTGTCTATGGTAAGTGTAATAACCCTAACTACCATGGTCATAACTATGATCTCGAAGTAAGACTGTCAGGCGAGGTAGATCCGATAACAGGATACTTATATGATCTATCAGATCTGGCGACGCTTATCAAAGAAAAGATCGAGGACAGATACGATCATAAAAACCTCAATCTAGACTGCCCAGAATTCAAAGAGCAGAATCCTACGGCTGAGCTTATCGCATATGAGATATGGAAGATATTAAGAAACGATATCGATATGAAGTATGACCTCGGGGTGAAGTTATGGGAGACGCCGAGAAATTATGTGGAATATCCTGCTCGTTAGGCTCATTCTTGAATTACTTACTACCCGTTAAGCGCAGGGCTGCACAGTTCTAAGCTAAAAGCGGTCTGATTCTCATTAATTGGTAACATTCCTCTAATTTGTTAGTGTACCTATCAAACGCATATTTTATACTAAGCTTTCCATTTAGTCTAAATATGTTTAAAACTACGTTTCTAATTGCTGCTACGTTTTCACTCAAACTTCCACCTTTTATCATACATTTATCTTCATTCATGATTGCGTCCTTTACCCAATGTAATGAATTCTCGATTTTCCAATGAGCACGGATTTTCTTGTTGTAGAATTTTGCATCTAATTCTGGTCTACTTGTGATATAATATCTGTTCTGTTCGTATTTTTTTTTATCCCTTCGTCCAGATGTCTTTACAAGAATTATATTTTTCACACCTTGCCATTCTATTTTTATTTTATCAGAGTTCTCTATCGAATAAGTGTAAACTGCACGTTCCTCTATTCGAGATCTGTTCTTTTCAAGAGTATAATCTTTGTCCTCAGGTAGCCTTGTTTCAACAATTTGCTTAATTGTACTAAGTAACTTTTTTTGATTTCCTTTTACTTGAAGGACATACTCATTTCCTGACTCCACGATAACTTCGGCCGTTTTTTTTGGCAATGAAGAGCATCCATAACAAACGTTATCCCTTGCATTTCTAAGCCTTCTATCAAATCTCTTGCTGATAATCCCTCATGAGATTTTTTATTCTGAAAGGATTTAGCATGTATAAGTATTTCTTTTTCTTGGCAAAACATGTTTACAATCATTTTGAAATCTTGTTGTTTTCCATGCATATCTGAAACAGTTGAGCCCAGAGCTTTACCGTCAATACTTATCCATTTGCTTTTATCTAAAAACTGCTTAGTCCACTTATGAAGTGCTTTTGTTAATTCATTAAAATCAAGACCAGTAATGAAGTTTTGCACGGAACTACCACTTGGTGCACCATGTAATAGATTGTATCGCTTTTCAAAAAAAAATGAGTTGTTGCTAATAAATCGAGCAACTGGCCTCAATCCAAAATTACCCGATAGTCCAGCAAGAACAATCATTTCTAAAAAACAAATGTGTGGTACTCTCTGACCTTGTGATCTACGATGGTCAGGAATATCCATGAGAAAATCTTGAAGCAATTTCATAATTAATAATTACATATTACATAAATATGTAATATATAGACAATTTACTTATATATGAAATATTGAAGTGTTCAGCCCTGCCCTCAGGAGGGGGAAAACTACCTCTGTAATTATGATGGGCTTTTCTCTATGAAAAAAACGATACTCCTCTAAATTCAGTTTTAAAATCAAATAGTAATCAGCATCAGTCAACTATATTAGGCACTACGTTTCCCCCGCTCGCGGGGGCCAGGGGGTGGAACCTACTTAGAAAACACTTTTGAATTATTTCAGCATTTAATTTTATATTGTATTTTAACGTAAACAAATTTGCCAAACAAAACCTATGATCGAATCCATAATAGAATACTTCGCCAATATATCATCAGCTCACAGAACTATCATTCTTGTAGGTGGTCTCACTATATTCTCACTTATAGAATCTGCTGTCCCTCTCTTCTCTCTTAATTATAGAAGATGGAAACATGGAGGCATCAATGTATTCTTTACAATCACTACTATATTGGTTAACTTTTTTATGGCATTTCTATTAGTCAAGACATCAGACTGGGTTGTAGCACAGGAGATAGGAATATTACAATGGATAGATACGCCGCTATGGTTATTCCTCATCATAGGACTTTTACTTATGGACTTATTAGGCGCATATACAGCTCACTGGGTAGAGCATCATGTGACATGGATGTGGAAGTTCCACGTGATACATCACTCTGATCAGCATATAGATGCGACATCTGCCAATAGGCACCATCCAGGGGAGAGTGTTATCAGATTCGCATTTACAATATTGGCAACTATTATAGTTGGTGCTCCTATGTGGTTGGTGTTTTTATATCAGAGTATGTCAGTCGTCCTGAGTCAATTTAATCATGCTAATATCATACTACCAGACGCTATAGATAAGATCCTGAATAAGATCATCTGCACACCTAATATGCACAACGTCCATCACCACTACAGACAACCTTATTCTGATACTAATTATGGCAATATCTTCTCTTTCTGGGACAGAATATTTTCTACCTATATCGAAGTAGACAATAATAAGTTGAAGTACGGTCTTGATACACACATGGATAAACCGGAAACTAATAATATTATAACAATGCTCTTAAGTCCATTCAGACCTTATCGTCAAAGGATTGATTATGCAGAGGAAGAGCAGCTTTAAGCTAAACTAATACCACCTTAAAAATAATAGTCGGTCAAATTGCAACTACAATTTCTACTACCATGATTATTCAAACTGGCAATTAACCTCGACAAATCATTGACTTCAATGGTTTCGTCTCCCCTTTGGGCAGACTATACATTTGGAATGTTTAATCTGGGTTTAATATCTGTATACTGATAGTTAAATGAAGCCAATCTTACGAACCTATAAGCTAAGCGATAAAGTAAGAATATCTGTGATAATATAAGGATAAGCAAAGTATTATCAACGAGGTTTTTAAGAAGCAGATATAGAAGAAGTCCCAGCCCTAAGAAAAATAAGTTAAGCAACGATAGTGCTATAAATCTCCATGAAAAAGCTTGAGTTATCGCCTTGAAATTTGGACTTAGTATAATATGTAGATGGCACATATCTCTGATGATAACCTTAGCGACATCTCTGAATGTAGAACTTATAAAAAAGACACACACAAGAATAACCGCGGTAATCTTAAATCTCAGAATCAAGAAATCTTCTGATTGCAGATGTAGTGGATTAAGACCATCTTTAGAGAAATATATAAATGCAAAACTGAGTAACACCCCAGAGATTACTATCATATAAATACTTAATCTCAAGTATCTAAAAAAATATTCAGCCCCTCCTTTCCAAAACAACAGCGTACTACTTCTCGTATTCTTATGCATAGATAGCTCTACCAATCCGCCAGTATAGAATGCTGTCCATAAGAAATATACTACTACAAATGACAATATCGTAGATATAGATAACTGCACACCATCACTATGATAATTGATCATATCCACAATGGCTGTATAATCAAACTGTGATGTCATATCACTAAGCATTATGCTGTCACCAAAGACATACTCTATTAGATTAGAAAATGGACCTATCGCCAAAAATGCAATACCTAATGAGAACACATATAGCAAGAGGATAATCCTCCAGTTCAACAATAGGCACTTCCATGCTGCACTATA
>CALLAG010000166.1 GCA_938002705.1 uncultured Saprospiraceae bacterium
TAAAGTACAGAATCAAGAATAGAAATATCACTCCCAAAATTATAAATAGCTAACTCATCAGAATATTCTATAGTATCAAACTGCATAATAATATCTGGGTAGAATTGGTATATTAATTCTACGATATTATTTTTTGACGAGGATTTACTTTCAGATTTTTTATCGGTCTCCATTAAGTTCCGACCTAAAACTAAACTGGTATCTATCTGAAAAATATCAGTAAAATTTTCCCACTTAATTCTGGGAGAATATATCTGACTTGTCGTCTTGACTTGTAGACCAGAACTCTCAAGTAATATCTCAGACATATGGATGACCTCGCCTTCCAAGCTTATTTCCTGATTAAGAGAATCTGAGTGCATTAATATGTTATAGGTCGCCGTATCATTATTAATCGATAGATCAATATTAGTCAATGGAAATGTAACAGAAAGTGGATCATACAAGACATTACTACTATCTATGGTGAGTTCTATCTGAGAGCTTTTTAATACGTCACTTACTGACATATTCTCTCCCACATAATCCATTCTGAGATCAAAGAGGCCATTATTAAAAAAGAACTGATCGTTATCCAGATAATCATTAAACACTGCAGGGTTACCTATTATCTGAATATCAGTGGTGATAGGATAAGTAATCGTATTATCTATAGAATCAGTACTTTCTACAAAGTCAAAACTTATCCGTGCATACTCGATACGTTCTACAGTACTATTGAATACGATATCTCCAGAAAGGCTTTCTTTGATGATTCCTATTGAATCATTAATAACACCTTGTAGGTGCATATCTATATCAAAATCTCGTGGTAAATAATTAAGATCCCGAAGATATGAAACACCAAAATAATCAAATGGTGGAAGCAATTCAGATAGATCTACATCTATAGCTTTAAGATTCAAATCAAAGGGTGTCACATCATCTGAGGACAAATCTAATCTACAATCAAAATTGACTTGTCCATTATCCAGAGTAAATTCTGTATCATCGACTGCTATTATATCCTTCTCTGGGAAGTATATATGTGCACTGATATCCTCTATAGAAGTAAGGTCATAATATCCAGAAGAATCTATGCGTATATTGATGTCAGGCTGGAAGTGGTGCTGGATACCCCGCATTGTTTGCTTCATAGATTTTCGCTGCTCATCATCGGATTTGGGACTTGCACCTTCTGATCCTTGACCTAATATATAGATGAAGTCTTGCCATGTCATACGCTTAGTAACGATATCCACATGTGTCTCTGCCCTACTATTATTCATATCATAAAGCAAGCCGATGAAATTACTTACCGTACCATCAAGAAATAAATTATACTCTTCATCAACTGTAAGTCCATTTATCGAGAACGATGCATCATTAGCTCGTTTCTTTAGATGGACCGACTGTAGTGGGAGGACTACATCAGATGGAAGATAGCTTACGTCACTATCATAGATCATCATAGACAAGTCACTGTTCTGTATGATATTCTGGATACTATTGAGCCTTCCCGTGACCTTAGAGTCGAGATCGAATCTTCCATTCTGAAACAAGAAATGATCATTATCTAATTCTCGGCTTATGAGCTGAGTCGGGCCACTGATCTTAGCATCAGATTGTATACTCACAGGATGCCCAGGGCCAGAAAGGATCAGTGCATCATTAAGGTATATATCTGCTCCTTGAGTGGATGTAGACGCCTCATCTATATCAAATCGGACATAGCCCTTGTCCCTAATCACTCTACCAAAATTAGGATCGTAATATTTATCATTGACGAAGTGCCCTGATACTTTCGAGTCTTTAAAAACTTGCCTATTTATAGTAAGTCGATTGCCAGGTAGTCTGTAATCAATATCTACTCGCAGTGGGTGAGATGGCATGATCGTCAGCCAAGCTTCAGTCTGTATTATACCATCTATCTCATAAGGCTCTAATGTTGTCTGTAGATTAGGCGAAAGCAATAACTTTATATTCTCAAAATCGGTATTATCATTCTTAAAATATAGATAAGAGTGCTCGTCCTCAATGCTAGTCAGATGAGCGGCGAATGATAGTATTTCATTATTGATCTTGAGCAGAGTTGTATCTATATTGATTCTATTTGGATTAATATTTATATTGAAAAGTCCATTGAGATTGGCATTTTTTAGGAAGGAGCCATTCTTTTCGTTAAGAGTAAAATCCAAAACTTTGGTATCAACATCAGCGATGATATCTACACCCTTGCTTAGATTTCTATTAAGTGTAATATCTCCTTTGTTGAGATACGTTATTATCGATTGTCCCTTCTTATTATCTTCATAAGACAACAGTGTTGTATTGATTTTTAATTTTAGCTGATCAGTATCTATATCCCATCCTGAGCTATCCGTATCTGCATCTCCTTCTTTTTTTGGTGACAACAGATGCTCAAAATTATAGTGCCCATCCTTATCTCGCCTGACGGTCAATGCGCCAGAATCTATCTGAATCATATTCAGTTGTAACTGCTTAGATGACCATGCTCCATTCTTAAAGCTTACCTGCAATCGTTCTGTAGAAAATATAATAGCGGCATCTTGATCATCTGCATTATCTATAACCTTGACATTATGCAGCATTATCTGACCCTCAGGATAGGTATCCCATATATCGATAACCGCCTTATCAAACTCTATCTGAGCATTTTCCACCCCCGGTATATCATCGAAAACTTTAGTAAGATTAGACTGTAGGTAGAGATTGTAACTGAGTATAAATAATAGCAAAAGAACTACCAATATGACAATCAGATAGAATAGAATATTTAATAATCGCTTTAATACTTTAATCATAGTCCCTTCTCCTATCCTATGTAATACTAACGGAGAGACCACAAAGGTAATGATTGCATGATTATCAAACCATAGTTCCCTTAATGAACTAACGTACTGAATGGTAGACCATAATGATGTGTAAATCCCGGTGCCATAATGATATGAAGTGCTATCTCTCAACGAGTTGTAAGAGCATTGCTATTATGTATTTATATCACTTCATTGTATATTTAGAGTGATAGGAAGAATTCTTAGTCTATAATAACTCATCATTTATCTTTAAGCTAACCATAGATAAAAACACATTTAGAGCAACCAACAGCACCTGGAATGCACTTAAGCTCAATGCCCCCTGGAGTGTAGGCTATGTCACCACTATCATAGACAGCGGAAAGGTCACAGATGAGCAATCATGGGAAGACCTCTACTACGAAACTGGTAATATCAGAAAAGGCATCCTCGATGCATTAAGCGAGACGACAAGAGGACTGCTTAATAATCGCCTTCTTCCATCCTTAGATAAACCAACTTTCGATATGTTATCTGATGATGTCAAAAGCATCAACTACGAACATGGTAGAACGATAGAAGACCTTAACTACAAAGCCGAAGTCCTGCATCATCACAGCAAGAAATCAAATATTAAAATCACTTATGAAGAGTCTATCGTCTGCGTCAAGTATCGCATAATAGGTGAAACATGGAATGGCATAAAACTACGCGAAAGGAATACCATCAAAACGCTACAAAAGAAATTTCCACAATTAACATTAGAAAAAACGGATGGCTCATTTGATCATAAATATGCGGTAGACTTTAATGTCTATAATAAGTCCCAACTCTTATGCGGCATACAGATTAAACCTAAGTCTTACGGCTACAATATGCCTTATATCCTAAAAGCTAAAGCTGCTAATAAAACCAAGAATAAAAAGTATCTGG
>CALLAG010000167.1 GCA_938002705.1 uncultured Saprospiraceae bacterium
GAGTAACTGTCCTTTAGCCCATTTGTCCTTACCTACAGAAGAGAAAGGTGTTCCATACTTAAGTGCTGAGTTATACTTCTCAGTACCCATATCTTTCTTGATTAACTGTGATGTAGGAGACTCCGTATCTGATAGGTCTGCCAGAAATGCATAGGTTCTCAGTTCCTTTCTTACTGCACTTGCTGATAATTCCTGTGGCGTATAATGCTTAAGATCGAATATCGGTTCTGGAGTAGGTAGAATAGGATATGCTGACTCGAAGTAATATCGGAATGTATCTCCTACACTACCTATCCATATATCCTGGTCAGCTACGACAATTATCTGATTAAGCTTACCTAATGCTGGATTCTTAGAATCGAGTTGTTGCCTGACTTCGCTGTTACATGATACTAACAATAAAGCTATGGCTGATATGTATAGGGATCTAATCATATTTTTCTAAAAATAGATATTTTCTTTATTACATAGATGCGTAAGAGATCTATTTTGGTGTGAAAGATAGTATTCCTTGAATCCCATCAATAGTACTATTCAATTCTTATACTATCCTCTAAATAACTAAGGACGAAAAGCATAGATCTCTAAATATATTATAGCAAGCCTTCGATAACCTTATCTTCTGTATAGCCTTCTGCTTCCGCTTTGTAGTTCTTGACGATACGGTGTCTTAATACATACTTGGCTATGGCTTTTACATCATCTATATCTGGTGAGTACTTACCATGTACTGCGGCATAGGTCTTAGCACCTAATACGAGATATTGACTGGCTCTGGGACCTGCTCCCCATGCGATATAGTTATTGACTTCTGCTGTAGCTCTTGCAGTATTAGGTCTTGTCTTAGTAGCTAATGATACTGCGTATTCCAGTACATTATCAGCGATAGGAATCTTACGTATGAGTTGCTGATATGCGAGAATCTCTTCTCCTGTGAGTATATTATCTAAAGTAACCTTACTTGTAGTAGTGGTCGCTTTGACGACAGCTAATTCTTCTTCGTAAGATGGATAATCCAATGGTATATTAAACATGAATCTATCCAGTTGTGCTTCTGGTAGAGGATATGTTCCTTCTTGCTCGATAGGGTTCTGTGTCGCTAATACAAAAAATGGTTGTGGTAACAGATGCTTCACACCACTTACTGTAACACTTCTCTCTTGCATCGCCTCAAGTAAGGCTGCTTGCGTCTTAGGTGGTGTTCTATTAATCTCATCGGCCAATACGATATTAGCGAATAGTGGACCTTCATTAAACTTAAATGTTCTGCTCTCATCTAATATCTCAGAACCCATTATGTCAGAAGGCATAAGATCTGGTGTAAACTGGATTCTCTTAAAATCCAAGTCTAAGACCTGCGATATCGTACTCACAAGTAGAGTCTTAGCTAATCCTGGTACACCTACGAGAAGACTATGACCATTACTGAATAGAGAGATAAGAACCGTCTGCACGACTTCCTCTTGGCCGATAATCACTTTTCCGATTTCTGATTTTAATCTTTTGTAGGCTGCTGACAACCCATCTACTGCTTCTTTATCGTTCTTAAAATTCAAACTCATCTGTTATAGTCCTTATTCATATATTAATAAAAGCCTCAAAAATAAGCATACCATAGTATAAATGCTTAACGGCACCTATTTATTGGTATCTCGCATGTATATTATCAGAACTTCACTACTTTCTGAGTTTTGTATATACCATTCTCATCCTTTAGGGATATGATGTACATACCTTGATTCATATCATACATATCGTACTCATTGAGGCCTGTATTTAACTTAGTTTCTGCTATTTTCTGGCCTGTCTGTGAGAATACTATCATGGTATTCTGACCTTTCCTGTCAGATGGGATATCCATAACTAATGTACCATCAGTGATATATATAACACTATCATCTTTAGATAATGCATCTTCTGTGCTACTAAGAAGATTCCTCAGACTATCAAAAAATGCTAGTGCTCGAGATGCAGCTGGCAATACACATTGTCCATGATCAGCAGGGAATAGATCAGTGTCCGCTCTCTCTGCTCTTGCACTACTGCCGTTAGCTTGCATCACTGATTCTGCAAGGATGGCATTCTCGAATGTCACTTGATCATCACCCATACAGTAATACATCACAGTAGGCGCTTCTGGAGCCCAGTCATATGTATCATTATCTGCTAATGCCATAGAGAAAGGATGCGTAGGATCTGTCAGTAAGCTATTCAAAATATTAGGTAAGATGAGATCTCTTGGCTTTGTAGAACCCGTATTAGTTATAAGTAGATCGAGTAGAATATCATTCAATGTCCATAGGTCTATCTCTTCGTCTCTGAACTGTTCTATACTCGGAATATACTGTGGCTGGAATACATCTTCTAATGTCAACATGCCTACAGTATTAGGATAAGCCACTTGGTATCCTAAAGTCAACCATGCGATATATGCTACTGTACCATAGTCCATATCTCCTAGTGTAAAGTCTACCATACTCTCAGAGATACTGTAAGGACCAGACATAGGAGCCGAGCCTGTAACTTGGAATTCGTTAGATAAATCTGTCTCTAATACTCTATGTAGAGCCATCGCTGCATGACCACCCTGAGAGTATCCTGTCACGAATACTTGATCTGAGAGATCAAATTCTCCAAATGCATCGTCAGCATCTAACTCTCGAGCTGCTCTCATAAGATCTACACCAGCAGAAGCTTCAGTCGCCGCATGCACATAAGGATGTACTCCTGGAGAATCTCCTAATCCGACAAAGTCTGGAGCCACAACTACATATCCTGTACCTGCAAGTATCAGAGGTAGCGTATACCCGCCCATAAGATTAGATGGTACATCATCTCTACCTGCCACTGTCCCATGCTGATAACATGTTAATGGAAATATAGTGGAGTCATCTTTAGGCACACACAATAAACCCGACGCTATATGATCAGCGCCAGTAACATCTGGTGTATGATACGTTACTTTGTATAAGTCTACATCATAAGATGCACTGATAACTCCGAATGTCTGAGAGCTAATATCTGCAGCTGTTACTGATGTAAGAAAAGTAGCATTTTCTAATACTTGAGCTGATATTAATTGTGTCATAAGCAATAACACTCCTGCTGAAATAATTTTTTTCATTGTGGATAGGTATAATTTTCGAAATATAAAGCGATTCAAAGCTCGAAAGTTACCATTTTTAAGGTGAATTAAAATACTTTTGAGCTTAAACCTTTGTTAATGAAGCCATTTGAACTGTGCATTCTTTTTATATCATGCTTACTGTTACACTCATGTGTACCTGAGTCCAAAAAAATACTCACAGAAGTAGAAATCCTACCTTCTGATCCTAAAGTGATAAGTATAGGAACACATCAGTATCAAGAAAAGACTGATAGCCTGCTGAAGTACCTATCAGATCCTAATCCTACATATCGATATATAGCAGCCAGAGCATTCGCTTCACATCAAGACAAGAAGGCATTGGATAGTCTCTACAGCTTGTTAAATGATCCAATTGTCAAAGTAAGGTCCATATCTGCATATGCTATAGGTCAGATAGCTGACGCCAGCTCTCAGGATGCTCTCATAGCAGGCTTTAGACAGACTGATACGATGTCTGTAGATAACCAAGGAAACTCAAGTATACTGCATGCACTCGGTAAGATAGGTAATCTTAAAATGGCTAATCAGATGATTACCGCTGATAATTATCGAGATACAGATACACTATTATTACTCGGTCGTATTAAGAGTCTCTTCCAGAACACCTTAAGAGGTATGACAAGCCCTGAGATAACTCAATTCTGTATCAATACAATTAGAAAAAAACAGTTAGACAATAGAATAAGACTGTACGCAGCCCACTGCCTATCCAGACCTACAGAATTAGACATCGATAAGATTAAGTTTCAGATAGCAGAAGCAATGGTAGAAGAAACTGATCCCCATATCAAAATGACGCTTGCATCAGCTCTCAGACATACTGATGATAAAGAGATACAAGCTACCCTACTGACACAATTAGATCTGGACATAGATTATCGTGTCAAATGCAATATCATAAAAACACTCAGAAACTACAGCTACATAGAATCAGCAGAGAAAATGATAACTCTACTGACTGATGACAATAATCACGTAGCACTAACAGCTGCAGAATATCTGGGAGATAATGGAAGCAAAGACGATGTGAGTCTCTATAGAAAATATGCTAAAGATACTGTCAACTGGCAACTGAATACAAGCTTATACAAGTCTATATTTAAGCTTCTACCGTACTATTACTCTAAGACTATTAATGCTACAAGATGGCAAGTACAGCAAGCTATAAGAACTGAGGTAGATACTCTAGCGATATCACATTACATACAATCAATGGGCAATGATCCCGGCAGCTATGACTATCTCATAAATTATGCTAAGGATAATCCGAATACTACCATCAGAACATCTGTAACTGCTGCACTCACACAAATGTTAGCTTCCGATAACTTCAACGGCACCTTCCAAGGATTCATAAAATTCCATAAAAGAAAAATATACGAATACCTCTTACAAGAAATGGCCACAGGTGATGAAGGGATGACAGGATTGATAGCAGAAGCAATAGCCGATGAGAAGACAGGACTACTAGAACTGATCGATAGTACTCAGTTCCTATTCGATGCTATAGATAAACTAAAAGTGCCAGGTCAGATAGAAAGTATCAATGCCATAGAAAGAGCCATCGCTAAGACAAGAGGTGTCAATAATCCTACACTAACAGTAGCAGAATCAACAAAACTACCTAACTGGGCACTCTTAGATAAGTACAATACCAATACTAATGTCATAGTCAAAACTAACAAAGGTGTATTCACAATACAACTATACTTAGAAGAAGCACCTGGCACAGTTCTTAATTTCTTAGAGCTGATAGAAAAAGATTTTTATGATGATAAAATATTCCATAGAGTCGTCTCTAACTTCGTCATACAGACAGGTAGCCCTCGTGGTGACAACTACGGTGGCATGGATTACGTTATAAGGTCTGACCTCGGCCCATTAGAATACAGTGACCAAGGATATGTCGGAATGGCAAGTGCTGGTAATGATACAGAATCTACACAATGGTTCGTCACACATTCTCCCACACCACACCTTAACGGCAAGTATTCCTTATTCGGTAAAGTCATAGAAGGAATGGATGTCGTACACAACATCATGGTAGGAGATAAGATCCTCGATATCATTATCTCTAATAATTAAAAAACAAAAAAAGAAATCTAATAGTAATGAAAGAAACACCCTTAACGCAAGAGCATATCAACTTAGGTGCTAGAATGATGGAATTCGCAGGATATAATATGCCCGTAAGTTATTCTGGTATCAATGAAGAACATACTACAGTGAGAGATAAGGTCGGATTATTCGATGTATCTCACATGGGACAGTTCTTTATAAAAGGTGATGAAGCATTAGATCTTGTACAAAAGCTTAGCTCTAACGATGCCTCTAAGCTCGTCGTAGGCCAAGCCCAGTACGCTTGCTTTCCTAATGACCGAGGGGGTATCGTAGATGATTTTATTACATACAAGTTATCTGATGATGAGTACATGCTCGTCGTCAATGCATCTAATATTAAGAAAGATTACGAATGGATATCTGCGGCTAATACCTTTGATGCTCAGCTTACTGACGCATCTGATGATATGGCATTACTGGCATTACAAGGTCCACTCGCGAGTACAGTCTTAGAGAAACTGACTTCCGTCAAAGTAGATCAGATACCATATTACTACTTCGGAGTAGGAGAAGTATGTGGCATAGAAGATGTTATCATATCTGGCACTGGTTACACAGGATCTGGCGGATTCGAATTATACGTAGACAATAACTCAGCTGTCAAGATATGGAACGAAATACTAAAAGCTGGTGAGGAAGAAGGCATCCTTCCTATAGGCTTAGGCGCAAGAGATACTCTCAGACTAGAGATGGGCTACTGCCTCTACGGTCATGAGATTAATGATGAGACATCACCTATAGAAGCTGGATTAGGTTGGATCACAAAAACAAAAAAAGAAAGTGATTTCTTCTCCAAGGATATTTTCTCAAAACAAAGAGCTGAAGGAACTAAGAGAAAATTAGTAGGATTTAAGATAGATGATAAGAGAGTACCGAGACAAGGTTATGAGATAGTAGATGCAGATGAGAATATCATAGGGGAGGTGACATCAGGGACATTCTCGCCATCACTCGACATTCCTATAGGTATAGGATATGTACCCAAAGAGTTATCCAAAGTAGGTCAAGCAATAGGTATTAAGATCAGAAACAAAATACTCAAAGGAGAAATCATTAAGATGCCTTTTTATAAAAAAGAAGCCTAATAAACGGCGTCCTATTATTCAGAGCATAATAACTACCATCGGTAGCTAATGGCTTTATCTTCTTATGGTCAACGCCTGAGATATCCTAGTCTATCAGGAAAATCAGATAGAATTCTGCTGGAAAAATGTCTATTTTGTTAGATATTATATAATTTCTCGTGCAAACGAAAACAATATTGGACGATTACATATTTAATAAACTCAGTAAATAAGGTGTCGTGAAAGATTTTCAAGAAGCAAAAAACCATTTTATAGCAAGTTGGGGAGAACTTGGTATCAATTGGGGTATCAACAGAACAATGGGACACATCCATGCACTCCTACTGATAAGTCCTGATCCCTTAGGCGCTGACGAAATCATGGAAGAACTAAAAATATCTCGTGGCAACGCCAATATGAACCTCAGAGCATTATTAGATTGGGACTTGATATACAGAAGATCTAAGGCCGGCGAAAGACGAGATTTCTTTACAGCAGAAAAAGAACTCTGGAACGTATTTAAGAAAACACTACTCAAAAGAAAAACCAAAGAGCTTAACCCCATGCTCGATATGATCAGAAAAATATCTGATGTCCCATCTAATGACGCCGCCTCTAAGGAATTCAATAAAGTCGTCAAGGACCTTGATGCCATATCATCCGCAGCTGATAAGGCCTTAGATAAGATAATAGAATCAGAGAGTAATCTCTTGCTTAATACCTTTGTTAAGGTAATGAGATAAGATTCTATTTCTTTACACAATCACAATAGTCATCTTCTTATCTTGTTCTGGAAGGAATTCCAACCAACAATTCATATTCATTAAGGATAAAAAAATGGTGCCGACAAAATTGCCAACACCATTTTATAATATAAGATTCAGAATAGCTTTATTACTTAAGCTATACCTGCTTCTTCTCTTATCTTGTTTAAGGCAGAACCCGATCTTACCCAATCTATCTGTGCTTGATTGTAAGTATGATTCACTAAGAAGAAATCATCGCTTCCATCGTTGTGCAAGAGGTAAACCATAAGTGGCTGTCCTGGTGCCATCTGTTCGAATCCAAAAATACTTACCTTATCATCTTGTCTGACCTTATCATAATCTGCAGGATCAGCAAATGTCAATGCTAACATTCCTTGCTTCTTAAGATTCGTCTCATGTATTCTTGCAAATGATTTTACAATCACGGCATTGACACCTAAGAATCTTGGCTCCATCGCTGCATGTTCTCTAGAAGATCCTTCTCCGAGGTTCTCCTCACCGAATACAACTGTGCCTATACCCTTTGCTTGATATGCTTTAGCAGAATCAGGCACTGGACCGTATTCTCCAGTTATATAATTGATAACCAAGTTGGCTTTATCATTAAAGTAATTAATAGCTCCTGTGTAGCAGTTCTCAGAGATATTCTCTAAGTGACCTCTATAAGTCAACCATGGTCCTGCCATAGAGATGTGATCTGTTGTACACTTTCCTTTTGTCTTAATCAATATTCTCATATCGACGACATCATTCGCTTTGATAGGCTTAAACGGTGTCAATAGCTGTAGCCTATCAGACTTAGGATCTACTTTCACTTCTACCTTGCTACCGTCTTCTGCTGGTGCATTAAAGCCTCTATCTTCTACTGCAAATCCATTAGGTGGTAATTCGAATCCTGTAGGCTCGTCAAATTTGACTTGCTCTCCTTTATCATTAGTCAATGTATCTGTCATCGGATTAAAATCCAATCTACCTGCTATCGCAATAGCTGCTACAATCTCTGGTGACGCTACGAATGCATGCGTACTTGGATTGCCATCAGCTCTCTTAGAGAAGTTTCTGTTGAATGAGTGTATGATACTGTTCTTAGGGGCATTCATAGGATCTTTATATCTCGCCCACTGGCCGATACATGGTCCACATGCATTAGTGAATATCGTCGCATTCAGATCTTCGAATATCTTAAGGATACCATCTCTCTCTGTTGTATATCTTACTTGCTCACTACCTGGATTGATACCAAATTCTGCTTTGGTCGTAAGTCCCTTCTCTACCGCTTGCTTAGCTATAGAGGCTGATCTTGAGAGATCTTCATAAGAAGAATTAGTACATGATCCTATCAGTCCCCATTCTACATCAAGTGGCCATTCATTCTCCGTTGCCTTATCAGTCATCTCCTTACCTACATTAGTAGATAGGTCTGGTGTGAATGGTCCATTGATTAATGGTTGTAATTCATCCAAATTAATCTCTATAACTTGATCGAAGTATTTTTCTGGATTCTCATAGCATTCAGCATCAGCTGTAAGGTGCTCATGTACTGCCTTAGCCGCATCCGCTATATCTTCTCTATCCGTTGCTCTTAAGTATCTATCCATACTATCATCATAGCCGAATGTAGAAGTCGTCGCTCCTATCTCTGCACCCATGTTACAGATAGTACCTTTACCAGTACAACTTAAGTTAATCGCTCCCTCTCCGAAGTATTCTACGATAGCTCCCGTTCCACCTTTTACAGTAAGGATATCGGCTACTTTAAGAATGACATCTTTAGGAGAAGACCATCCTGATAATCTACCTGTAAGCTTTACACCTATTAACTTAGGATTCTTAAGCTCCCATGGCATTCCTGCCATCACATCTACTGCATCTGCGCCACCGACTCCGATAGCTACCATCCCTAATCCTCCGGCATTGACAGTATGACTATCTGTACCGATCATCATACCACCTGGAAATGCATAGTTCTCAAGCACCACTTGGTGTATGATACCTGCTCCTGGCTTCCAGAATCCGATACCATACTTATCTGATACCGACTCTAAGAAGTTAAATACTTCGTTACTTGTATTAATGGCATGTTGTAGATCGGCGTCAGCACCAATCTTAGCCTGGATCAAGTGATCACAGTGTACTGTAGAAGGTACTGCTACCTTACTCTTACCTGCCATCATAAATTGTAATAAGGCCATCTGAGCAGTTGCATCTTGCATCGCTACCCTATCTGGAGCATAGAAGACATAATCCTTACCTCTCTTATAGTTCTGTAATGGAGAATCTGCATGTAAGTGAGAATACAATATCTTCTCTGACAATGTCAAAGGCCTATTGAGTTCTGCTCTTATCTTTTCGATTTTAGAAGGAAGGGTTTCGTAATGCTTACGAATCATGTCAATGTCAAATGCCATATTATTACGTTTTAAATTATGAGTTGCAAAAATAAAGATTGCAAATAAGAAAATCTTCAGAGCTATATAAAAATAACGTTAGGTTAAAATCAAAGTTCGATCCAAAATCACATTCATAAAGTACTGATAATGTGTCACTTAGAAATTTTTAATAAAAAAAATGAGAAAGTCTGTAATTTTTTAGTCTTCAGGACTACTAATAAAGTGAACATAAGGATGAGAAAATTTGCAGATAATAAGAGTGACATATATCAGAAGAGCTGCTCCAAGAAAGACAATAAAGCGATAAATAACAAATATAAATAACGTAATAACCTTAATCCTTATAGATATTATTTCATACTTAATTAAAATAAAAAAATTATATTTGATTAAATGACAAATCCACTTAATGGAAAAATTCTCTTCATCTCATTTTGTATGTGACATTGTCACAAGGAGAAAATCTATCATTATTAAATAAATGCATTATCAATTTCAACTTTAACTGTCAATAATATCATGAGATTAATTCATCTACTATTTTTTCTATTGTTGACGACCTCAGCATATCTACAATGTCCGATAGAAGAGCTTACTTTCTCAAGCCAGTCAGAGTTAGACAGTTTCCCTATATTATATCCTAATTGTGATAGCGTGCAGGCCCTCAAAATAAATGGCGATATAGACAACTTACAAGCATTATCTAAGCTCAAGTATGTTGAAGACGATCTAATAATTCAAAATTGTAATATTAATGACCTATCTGGATTAGAAAATATTAAATATGTAGGAGGTCATCTATTACAATGGTTCGGTAATTAATTAGGCGGCAATTGCTCCATAGTTTATTATTCTTTCATA
>CALLAG010000168.1 GCA_938002705.1 uncultured Saprospiraceae bacterium
GACGAACTAATTAATGACATCCAAGAGCTCACAGCCTTAGACCATATCATTATCAGCGGTGTCATGGGCATAGGAACATTCACCTCTGATGAAGCGACTACTAAGCAAGAGTTTGATAATCTTAAGAAATACTTCGATCATCTAAAGTCCGAATTCTTTTCTGGTAACGACAGCTTCACTGAGATTTCTATGGGTATGTCTGGTGATTATCTGACTGCTATAGAGCATGGCTCTACTATGGTGAGGATCGGGAGCTTGTTGTTTGGGCAGAGAGGGTAAAACTTAAGAGACTTAGCCTTTATAACTACTACTTTAACAAATAACTGTCTACCCAATGCGGGACTTCATTGTGATAATAGGTTACTTCAGTTCCTTTAAAAACTTCTAATATAAGTATAGGTTTGTCACCAGAATTATCAAAAATAAAAGTTCTGTAAGTATTTCTAACGGCTGCTTTTAAGTTTTTCATTGATTCATAATACCTACTTTTTATTTTATTTTCTGCAACAGGGTGACCTCCTAACTTTACTCTTTGCTTTACTCTTTCAACATTAATTATTGGGGATTCTGTAGAGATAAAGTATAGGTAGTTTTTATACTTTTCTTGTTCAGACTTAAGCAGGAAATCAATTTTTGACTTATGTGACATTACTGTTTCGAAAGCAAATTTTTTTCCACTATCTAAAAGCTCTCCTCTTAAAATATCTGCTAAAAATGCTGCTTCATAAGAATGAGAATTCTTATCAGGGTTAACAATTCTATTATTGTCCAAATATAAGTCTATAGCATACCCATCTCTATTAGCCTTCTCAATGATTGAGTGATTCTTAGTTAATTTATTAAACTTACTTTCATTTAATTGAGAGAGACCAAAATCATTCAAATCAATTGCTTGGGTAGTCTTTAATATCTTCTCAATATCATCAGCATTAATATAGTAACCTATGTCATATTTTGAAGCGATTAAATTTAGGATAGTTGATTTACCTGAGCCATTTGGACCTCCGAAAATTCTAAGTCGCCTATTTCTTAGATAATGTGGTTTTTCCACCTTTTTTGACTTTTCTTCTGTTATTCTTTACAACGCCTACGACTGATTTTGCCCCTGTATGGCTTACTTTCACAATTTCCTCACCTTCCATATATGTGACTGGAACTGATCTTTTATGAGAAGCTGCAATTGCTTTTTTCGTAGAAGTCTTGGCTACATCTTCAATTATGGAGTGATGTTTTCTTGTTTCCTCGAGATAGGTTAAATATTTAGTTTTTGTTGACATCTTATAAATTTAACGCATTTCTACTAATTTTCGTTCTTTACTAATTGGACAATTCTTAGCTTCCAATTTTCATTCTGTAATTTTGCTCAGGAGTCATCACACTAATTTCACTCTTTTTATAGTCCTTAGTATTTCTGGTTAATATCAAATCAATATTACCATAAGACTCACAAGCATAGTTTTGTAGTGCATCTTCAAAGTCTTGATTTTTTTTCTGACAGCGCTTTTGTAAGTTCTTGTTTATAGTCAAAATCCACAGGTGCTTTAAACGACCCTTTCAATGATTTGACTAATGGAGTCATTTCAATTTCTTCACTTGTCTCCTCTTCTGTAATTGCTTTCAAATAGTTTTCAATTATATCAGATAAGCTTCTACCTCTTTCCTTTGCATATATTTTTGCTTTTTGGATTACGGATTTTTCAATTGTCAATGTTAATTTAGTACTCATTGCACTTCTTTTTTTATATTACTTTACACGTGTAAATATGCAGTAAATTCTAAAGTAGTGCAAATCATATATTTACCTCAACAACAATACAAGCTATTGATTATCAACACCTTATACCAACTCATGCTATTCATAAATATAGAGTACCAAAGTAAGGATACCATATAAAATCAGAGAACTGAAGATTTTTAAGCTCTTATAAACTCAAATTCATCACCCCCTAACAAACTTCTGAACCTCCACCCTATCATCATATCGCAATTCTATCAGATACATACCTGGCAGCAAGTCTCTGACGCTAATCTGAGAATAATCTAAAGACTCAGCTCTTAACACTCTACCGTTGATATCTAATATTCTATACTCTACTTTCTTATAAGAAGACACCTCTACGTTAAGCACATCACCTGTAGGATTAGGATATACGCGTGAGACTTCGCTTATAACATCGTCTGTAGCAACAGATCCATCATTGATAACTGTATTATAGAAATTAAGACCACCACGGAAGTTACCTACGAGCATCTCCATCATGCCATCATCATCTACATCTGCCATAGTAGGCACACTCCATCTACTTACATCTACGTCTCCAAATGTAGAATCTATTCTTGTGAATGTACCTTCAATATCAGAACCATCATAAGTAAAGTGACTGATAAATCCCTCCTGAGCACCAATGTAGAAATGCCATGTCTCGTTCTTTTTAATGATGAACGGTGCTGATGCACCTGCTGCTGAAGTCTGCAGCCCTTCGCGAGTCGTCATACCACCTAGTACAGCGATGTTAGGTGCAGTGAGGATATCACCTACGAACTGTGGATCACCTACCGATCCTATATTCTGAAAGTAATTAACATTACCAGTCATACCATCTCGTCCTGCTGTCTTACGCTGACCTACAACGATATCCATGAGTCCATCCTCATTAAGATCTACCATAAACGGTCTCGACTTCTGCCCTACTAAGATATCCATATACTGATATATTGGATTTTTAAAATCTACAGGTTGTCCTGGTCCAGCAATATTCTCAAAATAATAGAGATAACCATTCTCCTCACCCATAAGCATATCGTTATCACCATCCCCATCAAGATCTCCTATCGCCGGCGACGGATTACGAGACGTATTAGAGAATGCAGAAAAAGATAAATAATCATCGTCCACTAAGTCATACTTAGGAGCAGTTAGTGTACCCGTATTCTCAAATAAATATAAAGCCATCTCAGATATCGTACCATCGAATACACCTCCAGAACCTACAAGTATATCCATCAACCCATCTGCATTATAATCTATAAATGCTGGTGCAGTGAAGCTGCCTAAATCGACCATATCCTTAACTAAAAAATCTTTCTGCCTTAACTGGAATCTATTATTAGCATCACCAGTATTTTTGTAGTACCATACATTCTCGACGTTCTGTACACTTGACACACTATTAGGGGCGACGATCAGATCTTTGAGCCCATCAGCATCTATATCTACATTAAACGATCCCAGAAATACAGGCAAATCCGCTGGAGTACCATAAGACGGAAATGATGGATCTACCGAGGTTATCAGATTTGCTCCATTGGTACCTCCATTCTCTAAGTAGGCTAATGTGTTACTCACAAGATCTCCTAATACAAGCTCAAGGTCCCCATCATCATCATTATCAAAAGCCATGACTGTAGATCCCGCATGGAGTTTCTCATCTACTTCTTCTTCCGTCTGTAAGCCTTGGGCACATAGGCCATTACTGCTTAGGATAATATCAGCTGATACACCACTTTCCTTAAATTTTCCAAAACAAAAATCTCCGTACTCGTATTCTGATTCTGTGACGGGAAGGTTATTTTCTACTTGTAGATTTCTATATAATACGACATATGCTCCGCCTGGATCAAATGACAATATATCCAAGTCTCCATCACCATCTGCATCAATTACCTCAGGTATATCAGTGAAGGTTGTGTATACATTAGTCCATCCATTACCATCATTAATATATATCAAATCCAGATCTCTGTCTGGACCTCCTACTCTTTTAGATTCGAAACTCCATTTATTATTATCATAGCTGCCTTTGTGTAATTGTAGTCCTGATACTCCTTGAGAAGGATTAGAGTAAAAGTCTAACACGCCATCCCTATCATAATCTCTGACAAGAGCCCAATTTTCCATATTAGGAAAACTACAGTTGTACTCATCAGTATAAGTATACCCCTCAGTCCCATCTGACCCATCATGGAGAAATGTCATAGCGATACCTGCTCTATCATAGACGAATAGATCCTGTATCCCATCTCCATTAAAATCTCCTCCAGAGAACTGCGGTGCCGTCATACCTCCTACAAATGGAGACTTTAATTCTATGCCATCGACAGTTACCTGACAGTCAAAGGGCTCTAATTTCTGACCAGAAAGTGATGCACCGAAACTAATTGCGATAAGAAATAATGGGATCTTCATAAAAAAGCTATTTTGATGAAATTAGTAGAAAAACATATCAAAATTAATTATATATGTAACTTAGTGTGTAATAAACGAGGAATAAGCGTCCTACAACTACATAAGGTCAAATATCTGTCAATCTTAACAAAAATGAGAGTGTTAATGTTGATGGTGAAGACTTTTAGTAAAGAAAGCCGATATTGGCATATCTATTGAATATTATAAAAGAATAGGACGAAACGGCTGATAATTAGGTTATTTTATCAAATAATTTGAAATTTTAAAGCCTTTATAACAGTTTTATATCTACATAAAAGCGTCTTACAATAAACCACATTTATGACTAACGAATTCTTACTTAACGAAGCAGCGACAGAAAGAGCTCACAAAAGAAAAGCCAATACAATCTCATTTGTATTTCATATAAGCCTACTGCTTATAGCTTTTTTTGCTACTTGTGATCCTGGTAAAGCCATAGATAAACAATATGCTGTTGCCCTTAACTTTGAGGAGATCATACCGCCGAAGTTAGAAGAATTTAAAGAAGCATCTAATAGTAACAAAGGTCGAGAGGCTGAAGGTGCTCCTCGTAAGAATGCAGATAAGGTAGCCGAAATAAAAGATCAACAAACAAAGACTGTAGAGACTAAAAGGCCAGAAGTAAAATTACCTAAGCCTACTCCTGCACCTCCTACACCTACTGATCCTGTGATATCTGAGACGACAATAGAAGATGATACAGAGATAACGGCAGCAGAAGAAGAAATAGAAATAGACAACCCTGAGCCTGAGCCCATTCCAGTACCAACTCCTGAGCCAGAGGTCGTTAAGCCTACTCCTGAGCCG
This sequence comes from uncultured Saprospiraceae bacterium, assembly GCA_938002705.1. Taxonomy (GTDB): domain Bacteria; phylum Bacteroidota; class Bacteroidia; order Chitinophagales; family Saprospiraceae; genus RFSX01. The sequence continues at coordinate 5,015 of CALLAG010000168.1, forward strand.
ATACCGGAGCAAGCTAAGGAATCTGTCAAAACTAAAATAGGTAAGATCCTCGATGTCATCAAAGCAGGAGGAAGCGATAACCAAGGTAATCCTGATGGTGATCCGTCAAGATCAGATGGCAAAGACGGCAGTGGCGAAGGTAAGAAAGGCGGTGGCGCAGGAAGAGATGAGTCAGGCAATGACGGTGATAGTGGATCCGGAACAGGTGGCGCAGGCGTCGGAGAATATGATGGATCTGGTAATGGGGTTTTTGGTAGAAGAGTTATCTATAGAAACATTGCTGAAATATTAAGAGTAGGCTTTCAGAATCAAGAAGGTAAAAGAATAGTCGCAAAATTCTGTGTCAATAGAGCTGGCATCGTAACTTATGCAGAATTATTGGACATGGAGACAACTGCAATTATTCCAGCAGGCAAAGATAAAGCTGTACTAAAAGGATTCTATGGATATAAAGTAGAACCGGACCCTAAAGCTCCTTCAGAGCAGTGTGGGAAATTAGCAGTACTTCTCGACAATATAAACGCTTTCGGCCAGTAGACTATAAATTATTAAATACAGAGTAGGATTTTTTACTGATGTTAAAAGTCGGCGCTCGCAACTTATAGTTTTCATTGTCTATTAATAGTACACATAAGCCGATAGTCACATAAATTATAATAAGCTTCCTATCTTAGCAGCTCAATAAATTGCCTAAGATTGGAAGCTTATTCATTATTAGAAGTTAATCAGTATATCAAGCGAGTCCTCGCTCTTAACTTCGAGGAACCCATATGGGTAGAGTGTGAGCTCAATTCTGTATCCAATTCCAGAGGTAATCTCTACCTCGATCTTATAGAAAAAGACGAATCTTCAGACGACGTCGTAGCTAAAGCATCCGCTACGATATGGTATCGCCAATTCCTATTTATAAAAAAGAAACTCAAAGAACTCACCGACTCCATACTGAGCCCCGGTGTCAAGGTCAAACTCAAAGGCAATATCGTCTTCAGCGAACGCTATGGCCTGAGCTTCAATGTTATAGATATCGATCCGGCTTTTACTTTCGGGCAGTTCGAGATGAACAGACAGAAGGTCATCGATAAGCTCAAGAGTAAAGACCTTATAGAAGTCAATGCGTCAGTACCGCTCCCGAGTGTAATACAGAATATCGCTGTTATCTCCTCTGAGACTGCTGCAGGATATCAAGATTTTGTCAGTCAACTATCCGAAAATGCTTATGGTTATGATTTCAATATCAAACTCTATGCTGCGGCGATGCAGGGCCAGAAGACGGAGAGAGAAGTTGTCGCTGCCATCCAAGCTGCCAAAAAAGACGACAATCATATCATCGCCATCATAAGAGGAGGTGGCTCTAAGTTGGATCTATCGGGATTTGATAATTACAATATCGCATTTGAGATAGCAACTTCTCCCCTACCTGTGCTGACAGGTATCGGTCATGATATAGATATGACAGTAAGTGATATCGTCTCTCACACAGTACTTAAGACGCCTACCGCTGTGGCTGATTATATCATAGATCATAATAGCCAGTTCGAAGGTGAGATACTGCTCATGATGCAGCAGATAGAACACGAGACACAACAGATACTCGAACTTAAGAATCAGGAACTTATGCTCATGCAAGAGAAGCTATCCAGCATACCCTCTCTTATAGTACAGCAATATCGTCATGATCTTAATACAGCATATGATAACATACTCTCGCAAGCAGAATATATGATCAAGGATCACAACAGGACATTAGACAACTATACACAGATGCTCGAGATGACTAAACCTAAAAATGTTATGAAGCGGGGATTTGCTATGGTCAAAAATGATAAAGCTTATGTCGGAAAAATAAAAGACATCAAAAAGTCCGACAAAGATCTAACGATAGAATTCTACGATGGAGAAATCCAAGTCACCAAACGTCAATGACGCAATTAATTGCAACAAAAATTTTGTGATTTAAGAAATTAGAAAAAAATGAAAGCTAAGACATTCGATACCGCATATAAAGAACTTCAGAAGATTGTAGACCAATTACAGAATGAAGACGTCAGCATAGACAAGCTTACAACACAGATAAAAAAGGCCACCGAATTAGTCAAGTTCTGTAAGTCGAAGTTGCGGGTAGTAGAAGATGAGATCGCTTCCGTATCTGAAGAGGATGAATGAACGCTTACGCCGAAGGCGTAATAAAAGCAAGTAAACCTTGCTTTTAAGTGAGTGAACCTCAACATCAGATGAGGATGGGTGGCCCTTCTTAAACGACAACCGATCCTATAGAATAAAAGCAAATAAACCTTGTTTTGAAGTGAGGAATCTCATCATCAGTTTTTGTCTGCACTTTGATCAGCCTTCGGCGGACAGGTTTCATTTGCTTTTTGTGATTAATATGATTTAGGCATTAACGGCATTTTGATCGCCACGAATGCACGAATAAATGAGAACCTAAGGTCATCATTAAACCCCCACTTTTCATTGCGAGCGAGGTACGAGCCGAGTAATCTTCAGTTGATCCACCTTACTCTCTGAACTATGGTTTCATAAGATTTTTGTGATTAATCAGCCAACTGGCAGGCATGCATGATTTAGGCATAAGCGGCATTCTGATCGCCACGAATGCACTAATACAAAACGATTGTGTTCGTTACGACCTCTGGTCGTATACGTAATAAGTTTCGGCTTGTAACCGGAGTAAAGATATCTCAACCATGATCAGCCTTCGGCGGACAAGTTTATAAGCATAAGCGGCATTTTGATCGCCACGAATGCACGAATATATGTCAACCTGCGGTTGCCATCAATATACTCTTTTTCATTGCGAGGGAGGAACGAGTCGAGTGATCTTCAGTTATCGTCACTGGCTCTAAGTCGCTTATGTTTTCCCTCGCTTGCGGGGGTTAGGGGTGGAAAATTGGTCCTCTATCAAACTTAAGTTTCGGCTTGTAACCAGAGTACAGATATCAGCCTTCGGAGTACAGGTTTATAAGCATAAGCGACATTCTGATCGCCACGAATGCACGAATAGAAAACGATTGTGTTCGTTACGACCTCTGGTCGTATACGTAAATAGGTTTCGGCTTGCAGCCGAAGTCAATTAATATTCATCCACTTTTTCATAGCGAGTGAGGAACGAGTCAAGTGATCTTCAGTTGAATATACTCAGGAGCTACAGTGTTATTCTCATAATATTCTAAGTTCTCACCTTATTCATATACAAATAATATACAGATCTGCTGTATAATAGCATCGAATGTCCAAAAAGCTTAAATTTATCCATAGAAACCCCTAAAATATTCTATCATATATAGAATATCTTTATACCGCAATACAACCACACCCTGAGGATTCTAAAAACCCAGCTTTTTTTTTTACAAAAATGAAAACAATCACGAATGCTGCTAAACCGTAGTCATAGGCCTATATATTGGTTTATTTTAAGTCTTTGCTATCTGCATACACCTATCCATGCACAGCTTACTACCCTACAATTAGGTATGGGCAATGATGATGGCGTGACAGTTACCTCTAGTGATGAGACAGGCCAGACATCAAGTTCTGTAACGATGGCCCAAGATGGCTTTCTGCCTAATCAAAATGCAGCTTCTCGATTTCTATCACAAGCGACATTAGGCTATAATATGGAAGACATAGACTCAGTTGCGATTATCGGAGTAGAAGACTGGATAGATATTCAGATCACAAGAGCGAGAGATACCACCTTATTAGAGTTAGTAGAAGGCTATCATACTTACGTAAAAAATGGTACAAGTAATCCTGATGCGAATGCATCCATCAGGTACTGGGACTATGCATGGTGGCAATATCATATGAAAAGCAAAGACCTACTCAGACAAAGAGTCGCATTTGCACTGAGCGAATTTATTGTGATTTCGAGATTTTCGTCCTTCAGCAATGAGCCATATGCATTTGCTGACTTCTATGATATATTATTAGATAATGCATTTGGTAATTATAAAGATATTTTGACGGAAGTCACCTATCATGCGGCGATGGGTAATTATCTCACTTATCTCAATAATCCGAAATCAGATCCTTCTCAGAATCAATATCCTGACGAAAACTATGCACGAGAGCTCATGCAATTATTTACAATAGGATTATATGAACTTAATAATAACGGTAGTATAAAAATGGATGCTCAAGGCAATCCTATTCCGACATACGACAATGATGATATATTAGAATTCTCCAAAGTATTTACCGGTATGACATGGGGCGATAGAACTAATTTTGGGAGAAGAAGCCCATTAGACGATACATCATATGTCATCCCTATGCAGATGATGAATACTTATCACGAACCTGGACCTAAGGAGTTGTTGAATAATTTTTCTATACCAGACAGGAATCCTGTAGATGGTGATGCAGATGTCGCTGATGCTATACAGAATCTATTTGACCATCCTAACATGGGGCCTTTCTTATGTAAGTTTCTTATACAGAGATTCGTCACTTCTAATCCGAGTCCAGAATATATCGATAAAGTGGCATCTATATTTAATGATGATGGTACAGGAACGAGAGGTAATCTGGAAGCAGTTATTAGAGCCATATTATTAGACCCTATCGCTATGAGTTGTGACTCTGGTAACGACATCACTTTCGGTATGCTCAGAGAACCATTTATCAGGTATGTACAGATGAATAGAGCATTTGACAATAGTACGATGAGTGGTAATCATAGAAACGACATGCGTAATGTATATGAGTTAGTAGAACAGAAACCTAATTCATCACCGAGTGTATTTAATTTCTTTCAGTCTGACCATCAGCCGATAGGTCCAGTAGAGAGTGCAGGACTCGTAGCACCAGAATTCCAAATTACAAATTCGAAAACGATAACAGGTTATGTCAATGGCCTCTACAGATGGATCATACAAGAAGATCCTGCAGACGAATATGACCTATACGGCGGAGAAGATAATACTCTGTATGACGACGAAAGAGCAAGCTGGAATCTGGCTGACGAGTTAGCCCTTGCCGATGATGAGAACCTACATATACTTATAGACAGGCTTAACTTATTAGTAGCTGGAGGCAGGCTCACAAGCTACACAGAAGAAGTCATCATCAATACTGTCAAAGAATTTCCCAATGATGACGCAGATGATACTGCACTGAGAACAAGGTTAGCGATATACTTAGTCATGTCATCTCCCGAATATTTAATTAATAGATAAGCCCCCTATATTCCACATAACAAATAATCTAATAGACCATGAGTCACAGACATATCAATAGAAGAAAATTCTTAGGAGAAGCAAGTTGTGCCGCTGTCGGTACGACGGCATTCCTATCTTCAGTCCTTAACTTAGGAATGATTAATACCATCTCTGCAAGACCCCATATCGTAGGTGCTAATAATGACTACAAAGCCATGGTCTGCATTCTGCTTGCAGGTGGAGCGGACACATACAATGTGTTAGTCCCTACTGAGACAAGTGAGTATGCTGAGTATGTCGCAACAAGAGGCGCCTTAGCTCTCAGTAATAATAGTAATCCACCGCAGTTATTAGACTTAGATTATAATGACAACGGGAGAGAATTCGCTGTACATGCCGGCATGCCTGAAGTTCGAGATCTATTTGATGATGGAGATCTGGCATTCTTATCTAATATAGGTACACTCATAGAGCCTATAGCTGACGCTGCCGACTATAACTCCGGTACTAAGAATATACCTCTGGGACTCTACTCTCATAGTGATCAGATTATGCAGTGGCAGACCTCTGTACCACAGAGCAGATCTGCTGTAGGTGTAGGAGGACGGATGGCTGACATTCTTAATTCTATGAATAGTATAGATGATATATCTATGAATATCTCCCTTGCGGGAAAAAACAGATTCCAATCAGGAAATGATGTCATAGAATATTCTATAGATAATCAGACGACAGGAAGTACAGTAGGATTTGATGGATTCCCGACCTGGTGGAATAATCATGGGCACCTATCTGCTCAGAGGGATTCTGCTCAGATGAATATGGTAGAGCAGTCTTATGCTAATCTATTCCAAGAGACATTTGGTAACTTAGGGCAGCAGAATATAGAGAGTAATAAGATATTCAAAACGGCATTAGATAATGTCATACCACTAACAACAAATTTCAGCACTAACAATATATCACAAGACCTTAAGAAAATCGCCGAGGTTATGAGTGTCAAATCTCACTTAGGAGCTTGTCGTCAGATATTTTTTGTGACATTCGGAGGATGGGACCATCATGATGATGTCCTTGCAAGTCAGAACGCTATGCTACCGATGTTAAGCTCAGCACTACAAGAATTTAAAGATGCTCTTGTAGAAAAAAACTTATATGACGATGTCGTTACATTTACGATATCAGATTTCGCCAGAACATTGACTTCTAATGGTAATGGATCAGACCATGCATGGGGAGGTAATCAGATGATTATGGGAGGACCAATCGCAGGCCAGAATATCTACGGTAACTATCCTTCTCTAAGTCTAAATAGCAACCTCAACTTATCAGATAGAGGCAGAATCTTACCTACGACATCGGTAGACGAGTTCTATGCAGAATTAGCACTATGGTTCGGTGCATCACCTAATGACTTGGATTACATATTACCGAATTTATGTAATTTCTACTCAACATCAGGATGCCCTTCTAATCCCCCATCTAATTATATGCCGATAGGAATGTTCTCATAGAGATAGAACTATTAGTGTAAATAACCAAAAGTCAAAAGATGCAAAAAGCAATCAACATAATAATTTTCATGTTCCTTAGCTATATCTCTTCTGCCCAGATATGTGTAGGTACACAAGGTCAGG
>CALLAG010000169.1 GCA_938002705.1 uncultured Saprospiraceae bacterium
CTGGGTATCTATTCTTACCTGTATAGACCCTATCTGAATCTGGACTTGGACTTTCAGTTGCTTCTCCTTCAGCACTTAAGAATAATAAATTACCATTAGCAGGGTTAACACCTAAATAAGGATATACATAATACTCATTAAGAAGTCCACCCTCAGATGATATTATATCATCATTACCTGGATCACGAAGTGTTCCATCTGTTGTTGGTAAGTCTACAACTTCTAATTTATTATAGTTCACATTAAAGAAAGCTTCTGCGTTCAATCCATTATTCAACCTTAAGAAGTCATATCTTAGATTAAAATCAAATCCTGAATTTTTGAGAGATCCAGTATTTGCTCTTAGACTTGTTACAGAATTAATTGCTGACACTGGTCTGTCTTGAAATAGGTCTGTAGTCGTTTTGATATAATAATCAAAAGCACCTCTTAATCTACTGTTGAATAACTCATAATCAAGACCAATATTAGATTGCGTTACTGTCTCCCACCTTAGTGTTGTATTACCTATCTGAGACAAGATAAGAGAGTTCTGTCCTCCATAACCTGAACCTGTAGAGAAGAAATTTTCTGTCAAATCTTGACCTCCAAAATAATTCAAAAAGCCTCCCGAGTCAACGATTCTTTGGTTACCTGTAGTTCCATATGATCCTCTAAGCTTAAGTAGGTCAAAAGGTGTATTGGCCATAAATGCTTCTTGATCTAAATTCCATCTACCTGACACAGAATAGAAAGTACCCCATTTTTCCGAACCAGAGAATCTAGATGATGCATCCCTTCTTAAAGTGAGGCCAATACCATATTTACTATCATAATCATAGTCTATACTCGAAAAGTAAGAGAAAAGGCCAGCATATAACTTTTCTGCTCCTTGAGAACCTGCAAAAAAGTCATTAGCAGCATTATCAGGAACAAAACCGCTTCCATCTCCAGGAAAGAATGTTCTCGGATCTAAGCCTTCATTTCTGAAATTGAATCGGTCATAATAGGCTCTAAAGTATTCAGAATATAAGCCAACATTTAAACTCTGCTTTTCTCCTATGTTGAGATTATAGTTTAATGAATTAGTCCAGTTATAAGAAAATACTTGAGTATTAGATTGATCTTGAAATCCTGGTGTTGTATTACCAGTCTGAGCAAAAAGCAATGCATTAAAAGAAGTAGGCCCTTCAGCTCTCACTAAGTTTTGATTAGTGAAATCTGCACCTATTATAGAACTAAAAGTTAAATTATCTAAGATATCATAAGAAGCGTTCACACTTCCGATAGCTTTAATTTCTTTCTCGTATCTCGTGTATGTAAGCGTCCTGTCGTAAAGGAACAATGGAGTATTAGAGAATGTTAATGGAGATAGAAGACCTCTACCGTCGACGTATTCATCTATAGATATATAAGGAACCGATTGATAAGCTCCCAAAAGGAAATTTCTATTAATAGCCGAAGAGCCTACACTATTGGGCTCATCGTTTGTTGAGAAGTTTAATGATGTCTTAGTACCATATCTAAACTTACCATTCGAGCTTCTACCATTAAGGTTAGTTCTTAAGTTATACCTTTTAAGACCACTATCTTCAAGTATACCCTGCTGGTCAGTATATCCAAAATTCGTGAAAGTATTGAAGTTATCACTACCTGTACTTATGGTAAGATTGTGAACTTGAGATATTGGATTTCTAAGGAAAAAGTCTAACCAGTCTGTTCCTACTACTCTACTAATAGAGTCTTCTGATATCGTAGCTCCTCTACCTGCTCCAAATCTCGCCTCTAATCTAAGTTGTTCTTGAGCACCCATAAGGTCATAATCAATGCTTTGTCGTGATGCTTGACCTATTTGAGTATTGTAAACTATTTTAAGTCCGCTATTGTATCTTCCAGCTTTTGTCTTTATGACTATAACTCCATTAGCACCTCTATTACCATAGATCGCAGTGGCTCCAGCGTCTTTGAGTACTGATATTGACTCTATTTCATTAGGGTTAAGACTTCTAAAGTTATCCTCATCCACTGGAGTTCCATCCATTATAAATAGCGGCTCAGTATTACCATTTATTGAGGTCACACCTCTCAAGTTTATTTCACTATTAGCTCCAGGCTGACCGTTGGTTGTAGTAATATTTAGACCTGCAACTTGTCCTTGTAATGTTTGAACGATAGATGGATTGGGTCTCCCTTCTATTGTCCTCGATGATACTGTCTGAGAAGCCACATTAGATTTTGGTTTTGACTGATCTCTATATCCTACTACCACGACTTCATCTATAAGTCTAGAATTAGTGGCAAGTCTTAGATCGAATTTTGTGCCATTAGAGATATCAACCTCTCTAGTTTCGTATCCAGTGAAACTGATTACCACATATTGTGATCCATCAGGAACATTAAGAGTATAACTTCCATCGATGTCAGTAATCGTACCGATAGTCGTTTCTTTTACGATCACATTGGCTCCGATAAGCGGAAGTCCCTCGTCATCTATTATTGTTCCAGATATATCTTTCTGAGCATTAAGCCCGAGTGCAAAGATTACTGAAAACACCAATAGTCCTAGGAGTTTTTTCATAAGATTTGTATTTATTGTTGATTAAAAAAGTGTTAAGAGTATTGTTTAATATGTCTAAAGTAGAAAAAATTACCTCTCTCGTCGAAAAGTTATGTAAAAATGTCGCTACGAAGTACGTTTTCTACAATTTTCTGTTGATTTGATGCAAATACATTTTTATTGTATTCTCAATACCAAAATATAGTGCATCTCCTACTAAAGCATGACCTATAGAAACTTCTAAAAGGTTGGGGATCGACGAAACATAATAGTATAGATTGTCTAAATTTAGGTCATGTCCTGCATTGACTCCAAGGTCTTGAATAGAAGCTTCTTTTGCGGCTCTGACATGGTCAGTGATGGCCGCCTCACGATCAGAGTAGTACGTCTTAGCGTAGTCACCGGTGTAGAACTCTATCCTATCTGTACCTGTATACTTAGCGTAAGATACAGCAGCTGGATCTGCGTCTAAGAAGAGAGAAACCCTAATATCGTGACTATGAAAATGATCGATCACATCGGTAAGCATAGACTTATGCTCCTGAGTATCCCACCCCTCGCTTGAGGTCAGTGCTCCAGGAGGATCTGGAACCAGAGTAACCTGATGAGGCTTGACGTGGCATACCTTATCTATAAATTTCTGCGATGGATAGCCTTCTATATTGAATTCTGTACTGACAATTTCCTTTAGGGGAGCTAAATCATCAAATCTTATGTGCCTCTCATCTGGTCTAGGATGTACTGTTATACCTTGAGCACCAAAGGATTCGCAATCTTTGGCAAATTGTATGAGATTAGGCTTATCCTCCCCCCTTGAGTTTCTTATAAGGGCTATCTTATTAATATTGACGCTAAGTCTTGTCATAATCTTAAATTATCGGGCGTAAAATAAGTATGTTTACATGCATAACCAACCAAAAGGGGTAGTATAAAATCTTAGAATGTCTGAATCACTAAAGCAAAGAGTTATTACTGGAGTTATCATAGGCATTCCTATGATCTTCATGGTCATATTTAGTGATTTCACAAGAGTTCTTTTTTTGAGTCTGATTTTGATTCTATGTGCAACGGAGTTTTTATCTCTTCACTATAAAGATGTAGATAAGCAATACGTTTTCATTATTCCATCCATACTTGTAAGTGGTGTTGTACTTGTAGCAAGTTTATACAAATTTGATTTTTGTAAAATATTCTTGTTTCAAGCTCTTGGTTTTAACTCTATACTAATTTTAGATTTATTTTTTAGAAAGAAAAGCTTCTTATCCTCACTACCTTGGGCGAAAGGCATATTATACACAAGCATACCGTTAGCCTCTCTAATATCTATATCGGGCTCTCCTTCATTCCGTATTATACTATTGGGCACATTATTCTTAATATGGGTAAGTGATATAGGAGCTTATGCTGTAGGGAAATCAATAGGAAAAAATAAGTTAATGCCATCCGTATCTCCTGGCAAAAGCTGGGAAGGATTTATCGGAGCGGGCGTCATCAGTCTGTTGTCATCTTACTTATTTTATAGATTTCTGGGTTACTTCAGCTTGCCACAGTGGAGTGTGATAGCTATTATAGTATGGCTATTTGGATCTACAGGAGATCTTGTAGAGTCAAAGATGAAAAGATACATAGGAGTCAAAGATTCTGGAACAATACTACCCGGACACGGAGGTTTTTTAGATCGATTTGATGGCTTCTATTTCTGTATACCATTTGTACTTTTATACATTAACCTTATAGACAAAATATGAAATTTCATAAAGAGGGCTATCCTACTCTTATCTTAACAATCATAGTTAGTTCTGCAGCTATATTTCTATCCTATAAATTCGCTCCACAGTGGCTCCTCTATGGCGTCGCTGGACTATGTTCGTTTCTTCTTATTGTAGTCATACAGTTTTTTCGTGATCCTAAGAGGACGATACCTAATGATGATAAGAATGTAGTATACACGCCTGCTGACGGTAAAGTTGTCGTAATAGAAAAAACCTTTGAACCAGAATATATTAAGGGAGAATGTTATCAGGTATCCATATTCATGTCACCACTTAATGTCCATAAAAACAGGAATCCTGTAAGTGGTAAAGTTGCTTACCTTAAGTATCATCCAGGTAAGTACTTAGTAGCTTGGCATCCCAAGTCTTCTACAGAAAATGAAAGATATACTACCGTCTATGATACTGATCATGGGCCCGTACTAATCAGACAAATCGCTGGTGCACTGGCCAGAAGAATAGTCAATTACTTAAAGACAGATGATATCGTGAGACAGTCACAAGAGATGGGCTTTATTAAGTTCGGATCACGTGTAGATGTCTTCTTACCACTCACAGCTAAGATAGAAGTAGAACTCGATCAGATAGTCAAGTCACCTGTAGATATCATAGCGAGATTCTAAAGACAACAGCCACATCATAGGTTTCTATAGATACAGTCAGGCTTATGCACCAGAGACTGTATATGCGAATAAAAATCTGGATATTAGCGCCACAATAAAAAATATATGGACAAACCACTGATATTAGTGACGAATGACGACGGGATATTTGCTCCAGGAATCAAAGCCTTAGTAGATGTCGTCAAAAAAATAGGTACCCCAGTAGTCGTAGCACCTGACAAGCCACAGTCTGGCCAGGGACACGCTATAACTATAACAGAACCACTACGGCTTAAGAAAGTGGAACAATTCGATGATGTACTATCATACGCATGCTCAGGTACACCTGTAGATTGTGTCAAGTTAGCAAAGAATATATTATTCAAAGATCAGACTATAGACCTGTGTGTATCAGGTGTCAATCATGGTAGTAATGCTGCGCTTAATATCTTATACAGCGGAACAATGTCAGCTGCTATGGAGGCAAGCATCGAGGGTATCAATTCTATAGGGTTTTCTTTGTTGGATTTCTCTTTTGAGGCAGACTTTACCGCAGCTATGCACTATGGAGAGATCCTTATCAATAGATTATTAAAAGAGAAACAAAAGGGCATTCTGCTTAATGTCAATATCCCCAAACTACCAATGTCAGACATTAAAGGCATGAAGATCTGCAAGCAAGGTGAAGGTAGATGGGTAGAAAACTATAAAGAAAATATAGATCCAAGAGGAGGCGTATACTATTGGCTTGATGGAGATTTTGAAAAAGGCCAGTATGATAAGGACTCCGATCTTAATGCATTAAAAGATGGGTATATATCTATCGTCCCCTCACAACATGATCTCACGGACTACAAAAACATGAAAAATCTTTCTTATCTTGAAGTATAGATAACTGAATATGAGAGTACTAAAAGAAAACGATAACATATTAATGGGGCTTATGATAGGAGCTACTTTCCCTGTCTTAGGCTATTTCTTAATTGAGATGATCTTTGATTTTCTGACTAACAAAGGACTCATGGATGCCGTATCTGCTGGAACTTCAGCTAAGCGCTTACGGACACTTGCTCTGATGGCTCTGTGTTGCAATATCATTCCTATACAATTTCTCAATAACAGATATAATAAAGCGACACTTAAGGGTGTCCTTATAGCCACATTTATATATGCAGGGATGTGGCTTATCAACTTCGGCAGAGAACTCCTCTATCAGGGGTAAGCCTACTATAAACATGAAGTACTACATTATAGCCGGAGAAGCTTCGGGAGACCTCTATGGAAGTCAGCTCATGGCCCAACTTAAGTCCATAGACAGCGATGCCAATTTCAGATTCTGGGGAGGTCCCAGAATGGAAGCACAAAGCAGTGGTCAATTAAAATCAATCAAGGAAACCGCCTTTATGGGGTTCCTTGAAGTCGCGGCTAATATATTTGTAATCAAAGAACTCTTTAGGTTCGCTAAGTATAGTATCAAAGAATATAACCCAGATGTCGTCATCTTATTAGACTATCCGGGATTTAATCTACGTATGTTAGAGTGGGCTAAAAAAGAGGGCTACAAGACAAGCTATTATATATCCCCTCAGCTGTGGGCCTGGAAAGAAAAACGTCATAGAATATTAAGAGCATACGCAGATCAGTTTTTTGTTATTCTACCCTTCGAAAGAGATTTCTATCGGAATCTTGATACGCCGTGTATCTATCATGGACACCCTCTCATAGAAGAAATAGGAGCTCAGAAAGAACCGACCAGAGATGTACGTACGATAGGTCTATTCCCTGGTAGTAGAAAGCAAGAGATCAAAAAGCATCTACCCATTATGATGGAATTTGCACTGGAGCATCCAGAATATACATTCGTTATAGCAGGTCTCAGTCACATTCAAAATGATTTTTATTTAGACCATATCAAAAGCTATGCTTCACACATAGATATCCGTTACGATGCCTCTTATGCTGTGATGAAAGACATAGATGTCGCTATTGCTTCTAGCGGAACAACGACTTTAGAATTAGCGTTACATGGCGTACCGCAGATTGTCGTATATAAAACGAGTCAGATCAGCTTTGCGATAGGCAAGCGACTAGTCAATACTAAGTACATATCACTTGTCAATCTTATAGCTCAGAAAGAGGTAGTAACTGAGTTACTGCAGGATGCATTCAATACATTAGCTTTAAAAGAAGCTTTCATGGATCTGCTCGACGAAGAAAACTTAGCCTCTACACATACTGCGTACCAGCGTATCCGTGCTGACTTAGGCGATGGATCTACATCAAAAAAAGTAGCATCCGATATCTACCAGATGCTACTTACTTAATTGTAACTTGTTATTGGTCTACTTATATATGACCAATTATTACTTTTTTGCTTTTGCTTTAGGCTTGGCTTTTGCTTTAGCCTTCGGTTTAGCTTTTGCCTTTGCTTTAGCGGGCTTTTTGTCTGCTGCTAATTTTACACCTTTAGCACCTTCTTCTAATAAGATTTTCTTACAAGATTCGAGATCAAATGTTGCTTTTGCTTCTTCAGCATCATAACGCTCGCCATCTTCTTTTCGCGGAAGCTTATACGACTTCTTCTTATGTCTGATGAATGGGCCCCATCTGCCGTTCTCTAATGCGATCTTATCTTCTGGCCACTGCACTATATATCTATTCGCTTCTTTCTCTTCTTTAGCTGCGATTAACTCATACATTTCTTCTTGCGTCAGATTATCAGAATCATATCGCTTAGGTATATTAATAAAGAACTCATTCCACTTAAGATATGGACCGAATCGGCCTTTCCCTTTCTGGATATCCATCCCTTTATATGTACCTAATGGCTTGTCTGCTTCTAATCTTTCTTTGACTAACTCTATCGCCGCTTCCAGTGGGAATGTCATAGGATCTTCTCCTTTTGGGATAGATATAAATTTATCTTGGTACTTGACGTATGGGCCGTATCTGCCTGTATTGATAGAGATCATCTCGCCCTCGTATTCTCCGAGGTCCATCGGTAACTTGAAAAGCTCCATGGCATCTTCGAAGTTAATCGTCTCCATAGACTGACCTACTCTGAGACCAGCAAATCTCGGCTTGCCTTCCTCTCCTACTTCCTCTACTGTCCCGATCTGGACAGCAGGTCCGTATCTTGTCATCTGTACGAGGACCGTATGTCCACTTGCTGGATCTATACCTAACTCTCTTCGTCCTTTGGCACGTTCTGCAGTTTCTATGGTTTTCTCAACTGTCTCATGGAATGGACCATAGAAGTCAGTGATCATATCTTGCCAGTTTTCTTTTCCGCTGGCTATCTGATCTAACTTATTCTCTACATCCGCTGTAAAGCTATAATTCATCACCTCATCGAAGTGCTTACTTAAGAAGTCTACAACTAACATTCCTAAGTC
This sequence comes from uncultured Saprospiraceae bacterium, assembly GCA_938002705.1. Classification (GTDB taxonomy): domain Bacteria; phylum Bacteroidota; class Bacteroidia; order Chitinophagales; family Saprospiraceae; genus RFSX01. Next base: position 8,306 of record CALLAG010000169.1, read on the forward strand.
TGAGGCATACAGACGGTTACTTGTAGATCCGGTTATTTCAGTTTCTAACTTGGTATCGACGATATCCTTCTTAAGGGTAAGTACGCTGTATTCTCTCTCTACGCCTTCTCTACTTTCTTTAGTTACATAGCCTCTGCCTTTCTCCATTATCTTAGTAATGGTAGGAGCATAAGTTGATGGTCTTCCGATTCCTAATTCTTCGAGTTTCTTGACCAGAGATGCTTCTGTAAATCTGGCTGGAGCTCTTGTAAATCTCTCCGTAGCTTGGACATAATCTAAGTCTAATAGCTGGCCGACAGATAGTGGAGGTAATATGCCTTTAGTATCTTGATCTTCTTCGTCTTCGTCTTTAGACTCCATGTATACTTTCAGGAATCCATCAAATTTCAATACTTCTCCTTGAGCTTGGAAGAGTGTATTATTGTCAGAAGTTATATCAACAGTCGTCTTCTCTAATCTGGCATCAGACATCTGACTCGCAATAGTTCTTTTCCATATGAGGTTATACAACTTAGCTAAGTCATCATCTACTGGCGCATTCTCTAGCTCAATATTCGTCGGTCTGATGGCTTCGTGAGCTTCTTGAGCATTGGCATCTTTACTTTTGAATGCACGAAATTGCGAGTACTCCTCTCCGTAAGCTTTCTTAATCTGAGAACTTATGCTATCTAAAGCTGTCTTACTAAGATTGGTAGAATCGGTTCTCATATAGGTGATCAGACCTTGCTCATACAGCTTCTGAGCTGCAGACATGGTTCTATTAACCGCAAAGTATAACTTCCTACTCGCTTCTTGTTGTAAAGTCGATGTTGTAAATGGGGGTGCCGGCTTTCTTTTAGCGGGCTTAATTTTTATATCATTAATCTTGTAATCAGATCCTTTGAGGCTTTCGAGTAGTTTTTCTGCATCCTCTTTAGTATCTAATCTATTGTTGTGGTCTGCTTTGAGCTCGACCATATTGCCTTTGTCATTTTTAACTTGGAATAGAGCTGTAACCTTGTAGTAGCCAGAAGCTGAGAATGCTTGTATCTCTCTTTCTCGCTCTACGATGAGCTTAACAGCTACTGATTGTACTCGACCTGCTGACAACTTCCCCTTGACCTTACGCCATAATATCTCTGATAATTCGAATCCTACAAGTCTATCTAATATACGTCGAGCTTGCTGAGCATCTACCATATTCTGATCTACCAATCTGGGTTTTAGTACCGCTTTCTGGATAGCATCTTTAGTGATCTCTCTGAATACAATACGCTTGGTGACTTCTGGATCAAGTCCCAATACTTCGCATAGGTGCCAGGAAATTGCTTCTCCTTCCCGGTCCTCATCCGTCGCCAGCCATACTTCATTGCACTTCTTAAGTGTGTCCTTAAGTTCATTGACGACTCTTACTTTATTGTCTTGTACGACGTAAGATGGCTTAAATCTATTTTCTTTATCGATACCTTTCTTGCCTTTATCTAAGTCTCTTATATGTCCATAACTCGACTTGACGATAAAGTCTTCTCCTAAATATTTGTTGATGGTCTTTGCCTTGGCGGGGGACTCTACTATCAGTAATTTCTTTGGCATCCAGTTTATATTTCTTGTGTTCTTATCTCTTATAAATGACTACAAATGTAGAATTTCATTTGTAATCTTATTGAAAAACTGTGTAAAGGAAGCTTTTTTAGATTGGATTGTCAATATGCTGAATCTCTTATTTCTTTCAGATCAAAACATAAAGGCATCAGCGAATGCTACAACAACAGCTGATATGTATACCTATGTTATGTAGATTACATACGCTAAACACTGGTATCGAAATCGAAATTACAATTCTACTTCTCTACAGTCTTCTTTCTCTCAACTGCGAGTTCTTCTATTATGTTCGAATTATTATCTGGTAGATTATTCAGTTTTCTATAATAGGTTCTGAGTAAGAATTGTGCCATATCATCAGGATGAAGAACGCCTTGCCTCTTAAGATAATGAGATAAACGAGAGCCTTCCTCAAAATTCCAATTGACAATCATCCATCTTCCTATCCCTAGATGTAGCTTGCGACATACTTCTATCTCATCAGGAGCATTTTTAAATTTCTCAATAGCATCAGGTGGTGTCATCTGACTTATTCTAGTATGAGCATCATCTATGTCTTTGGGTATATATACGCCGTATAACTTACTCATCTTAATATTCTGAGCATATACAGAATCTAATTGAGCTCGTGTATTAGGAAATGTCTGTGCTGATAAGTCTATCAGAATAAATGAAAAGAAGAATAATGTTGTAAATAATTTCATAAGATATCTGGCGTTTCTTGATAATGTATTGACGTAAGGATAGTCAATATGATTACTCCATAAGCTTACTTTAACAAAGATTTGACCAAAATGAGAGTTATTATGACTTTGATGTTTATATAACAAGAATTATCAACTAATGGGCTTACACATATAGTCTTAACTCTCAATCTGTCAATGCAGTAATCATACCCTTAAATATAAATCCATGAAAAGGAAGGACAGAATACCAATAAAGTCTTCCTAATAATCCCAGTGGTCTGAATGTCGCTGTCTGGTGTAATCTATCTTCTACAATTTTAAACTCTAACCAGGCTTCGCCGGGTAACTTCATCTCTGCATACAATAGTAGACGTCCCTCTGCCTTGTTAGCATATAAGACTCTCCAGAAGTCTAGTGTATCACCAGCGCTGATAGAACTGACATTAGTCCGTCCCCTTCTGAGGCCTACGCCACCTACGAGTTTGTCCATGTAACCTCTGATCTTCCATAGCCATGTGCCATAGTACCATCCTGTATTGCCACCTATACTCCATATCTTTTCTATACATGTCTGTCTATCATTGTAGACTCTTTTTTGCTTATCCTTGAAACACCCAAATGAAGGCACCTTAATATATTCAGATATATTCATAGAGAAACCACTGCTTACGTAAGCATCTTTCCAGCTGGATACGATCTGATTACTCTCTATCTTGAGAAATGCTTTCTCCAGTGATTCTTGATAGCTTATAGGCTGCATGTCTAGTATGCCATTTATAATATTATCACTACATACTACTTCTACTTTCATACTATCTACTAACGACTGTGCTAACTTATATGAAGTAGATGTCACAAAGTACAGCCAGTAAGAAGATAGCTTAGGTGTCATCACAGGTACGATGAATATTCTACGATTAAGATTTCTGACACGGGCAAACTCAAGTAGCATCTCTTTATAAGTTAATATATCAGGTCCACCGATGTCGAAGCTCTTATTGTAAGTATCCTGATTAAGTAAGGTTCTATATAGAAAGGTGAGCACATCTGTAATGCCTATAGGCTGGCATCTTGTCTTAAGCCACTTCGGCGCTATCATGACTGGTAGCTTCTCTACCAAATCTCTGACTATCTCAAATGATGCACTTCCTGATCCTATTATGATGCCTGCTCTTAGTGTCGTAAAATTATAATGTCCCTTAGCTAATTCCACTTCCACATTCTTACGAGAGCTAAGATGTTCTGACAGGTTAGAATCATTGATAATCCCACTTAGATAGATTACATGCTGGACTTCTGTATCTGCCAGAGCGGTTCTGAAGTTCTCGGCACACTTCTGCTCCAAGGCCATATAATCTTTGCTGGAACTCATACTATGTACTAAGTAATAAGCACCGACTATATCTTTAGGAATCTTCTGTAATGAAGCCATATCCAGTAAGTCAATCTCAATAACTTCTAACTTATCCAATATAGACTTAGGTGGATTAAATCTATCTATATCTCTCACACAACAGACAACTGCGTATCCATGATCTATAAGTACTGGCAGCAAGCGCTTACCTATATATCCCGTGACTCCCGTAAGTAGTATCTTCTTCATGTATCCGTTAGAACATAGAAATCAAACAGAATGTTGGATAACTATATAACTCATATTGTTCTGGTATTTTACTATATTAGGATTATCGCTATCAGAATTGATGCTACAATAGGTTAAAAAATAGCTTCAAATTACTTGATTGTCTTATACTTACATATTGATTGTGGGTATTGCAGAGAAATAATTTAATATTTGTAACAAGATCAGTCTGATGCTCTCTAACTATTTTCTTGAGTCATAAATATTCACATAGGTGATTAGTAGATACATACCCATAATAACAACATTTCTATTTCTCTTGCAGTATACCTCCGTATATGCTCAAGTAGATTGCGATAATGTGGTCGTTACAATCTGCTATCTACCAGATGAAATTTATTGTGAAAGGAACCCAAATCAATCTGGTTGTGGATATGCACTTGACGGAAGGCTCATGGCCAATAGCCTTGCTCGTAAGTTAAATAATCCAAATAATTTCGGTGACTTAGGGGTTGTCAGTTGCCCTATAGCATTATCACCACTTAACGAAACCATCACTGTAGAATATATAGAAGATCAGAATTGTGATATGATCTTTACCGGTAATTTCATAATCGATACTCTAAATTCTAATAATATAAGCGGGGATATAACCTCTCTATCCGATAATCTTCTCAATGAGATAAAAGAATGGTCCACTAGGGAATCAACTAATCTTGTAATTACTACTCAGGCCGAAGCTGCCATATGGGGATACGAAATTGAAAACAGGAATCAAAATCCAAATACATCTAACGGTAACTCCTTAGGAGAATCTTTATTTAATGGTTCATTCGGATTTGTTCCAAGATTTGACCAAGGAGGAACTTATACGGGTGTCATTACTCAGGGCCCATCTACAGGTTTTGAAATATTGGGTATAGACAATAACAATAGACCGACTATTGTCTTAGACAATGCTACTAACGATATTATAGTAGGCGACATAGGTGTATTCTGCGGAAGTGGTGCTGGAGCAATGTCTGATGGAGCTAACATCAATAATAACAATGACAGACTTGTCGCCAATATATTCGGTCTCGGCTGTATCATCGCAAGCTCTACGAGCATCAACATAACTGTAGACCTCTGCCCTGGAGAATTTCATATATTACCTAATGGAGATACTGTGAGAGTCGAAGGCATATACTTAGAATCTCTTCTTACATCAGAATTATGTGATAGCATAATTATCACTGAGGTCGCAACCTATGAGAATAGCTCTTCCGAGCAAATACATGAAGGGTGTGTAGGTGATGGATACGCCATCGAGGTAAATGGTATAACTTATAATGAAACTAACCGTATAGGAGAAGAGACTATGTCATCCAGCAATGGTTGTGATTCCATAGTTACTATCACCCTAATATATAACGAAAATTCAGAATCAATATATATGGAAAGTATATGCCAGGAGGATCAAAGACTGATAGGAAACGAAGTTTTTGATGTCAATAATACCACTGGTGAGGTTGTCTTATTAGCTGCTAACAATTGCGATTCTACAGTTACCGTAATGATAGACATCATAGAATCTGAAGCGAAGTATGAAGCGTACTCGATATGTATAGGTGATACACTTGCATTACCCATCGGCGAATATACCGCTGCAGGAAGAGATACTTTCTATCTCCAAAATCAAGCGGGTTGTGATACCCTTCTTATCATCGATGTTACTACTAATCCTATTGTGGATAACTATGATATACCGTCATCATTAGATATAAATGTTATAGAAGAATATAACTTATCCATAGAGATAGATCCCAGTTATCAGATAGAATGGTCGCCAGCAGATATCGTATCATGTAATGACTGTACAGAGCCCACTATCTTCCCACAGGAGAGCATTAAGAGTCTAAGTTATACCATAACTAACGTTGAAGGATGTACAATAACCGACAGTATCTCACTCACTTATACATGTCCGATATTTCTACCTAATACCTTCTCTCCTATAGGTGAAAATCCCCAGAATCATGAGTTTGGGATAATGAGTTCTTGTCTTGATCTAATTACAGATTATAGTCTATCTATTTTTGATCGATGGGGCAATCTTGTCTTTGAGTCTAATGATACAGACATAAGATGGGATGGCTTCAATGGTTCCAGAGTATCATCACAAGGCGTATATGTATACTATTTAGATTACAATATCAATGATGAGCAAAAAACAGATAGTGGACATATCACTCTCATAAGGTAACCTATGTAAGATAATTGCAAAATTAGCGCTACGCAATTCATTATCAGTCAAGCCAATAGCTAATTTGGATAATATAATAATGCAGACATTTCTTAGGGATAACTAATATTCTTTGCTGCAAAAGATAATTAATTTAGTCATCTTCACGATTATTGTATTTAAATTAGAAATTAACGTAATAAATAAAAATGAAAATAAATTTACTCAGATTATTGTCTTGTGTACTTGTAATGTCTTGCTTCTGTTCAGTATCAAGTTATGCTCAGTGGGTGCCTGTAGCCTCACCACCTTCTAACTTCATCACGGACCATACTTACGGGTTCGCTCTGGACGGTAAAGGATATCTCGTCACGGGTATAAATGCTAACGATCAAGTCACTAACAAATTCATGCAGTACGATCCTGTTACTGATGAATTTACAGAATTAGATAACTTTCCAGGTTTTGCGAGAGGATTTGCAATAGGAGACGATTGGGATGGCAAAGCATACTTTGGATTTGGTCAGAGTAATAATAGATTCGATGATCTATGGGTCTTTGATCCAGCTGTAGGAGAGTGGAACGAATTAGCCCGTTGCCCTTGTAACGAAAGATCTCACCCAGCGCTGGTAGCACATAATGGTAAAGTATATGTGGGACTTGGTGGTTCAGAATTTGGTGATCTTGATGATTGGTGGATATATGATATTGCTACAGATACATGGGAGGTAGGACCTCGTTTTCCTGGAGCTTCAAGACACCACCCATACCAGTTTGGCTTAGGAGATTACATCTACGTTGGATTTGGTCATGGTGGCCCGAATATCTATAACGAGTGGTATAGATATGATCCGGCTAATGAAGTATGGGATGAAGTAGCATCACTTCCAGCTGAAGGAAGAGTAGCAGGACAACAATTTGCTTGGAACGGTAAAGGATATATCCTAAGTGGAGAAGGAGAAGATCATAGAACAATGAACGAGGGAGAATTCTGGAGCTATGATCCTGAGTTAGATCAGTGGGAGGAATTACCTCCACATCCTGGTAACTCAAGATGGGCACCTGCATCATTTGTACTTAATAATGAAATCTATCTATTTAATGGAATAGTACGTGGACAAGGAGCTAATCAAAGTATGTCTGAAGCATATAAGTATGATCTCACACAAGTGATATCATCTACCAAAGATGTAAACAATAAATCAAATGTAATAATACAACCTAATCCAGCTAATGATTACATCACGATTAATGTAGAAGATACAGAATACTCAAGTGGAGAATTCACAATCTATAATACATTAGGTAAGGAGATGATGAGAATTAACTTAGATGAGAACGAAAGAATAGATGTCTCATCTTTTGATAGTGGCTTGTATATACTAAGTTCTGATAGTGATAGAACGACTTATCAGTTCGTGATAAGCAGATAGAAATTACTACGCTTAATTAATAGAAGGTATTAACTTTATAATGTTTAGACATTTAATGAGTTAATACCTTTTTTTATGCCTGTTGGAGAGGGGTTTTATACCGATGGCAGTATAATGTCCACCACAAATGATATTTTTTTTATAAATGTGTATCGAGTATTATACTAAAATCAATAGGTACATCAAGTCTTGCAATTAGTCTTTAGACGCTATAGATTATGGCTCTTAAGATCGCTTCTACATAAAGATCCATTCGTCAAAATACTTCAGGAATATCTTAGCCAGATTCTCAGCATCAGATATAGCTCTATGTTGCTTACCTGTAAACTCATAGCCTTCCCTTATCACTATTTTCTTGAGCGTACCACTTACTGCTTTGCCTTTGATTCTATTATACTGCGCCTTCAGATTATCGTAAGTATTCAATAAGTTATCATCTAACTTATGCAGATGGACCTCGCTTAAGAATATCTTTATATCATTATTACCCCATGAGCAGAGATAGTAATCCGTCTCAAAAGCCTCTGCCCACTCCATAAACTCCTGAAAAACGTGTGGAAACGTACGAGCATTATTGACTTGTTCTTGACTTATGGATGTGAGTTTTTTGCAGAAACCTGATAGCCTTAGATTAATCGTAGGCTTTACAAATCTTTCAAACCTTCCCGTCTCTTCGCCATATTGATTGATCTTGACTGCCCCTATTTCTATAATCTCATTATAGCCCTTAGGCGGTCTACCTAACCAGCACGTCGCTTCAAGATCAAAAATTATGTAGTTTACTGCCAAAAAATAATATTATAAATATCTAATTAAAATAACCTGTCGGTAAGAATTACTACTTAGTAATCTCATAGTGTTCTAATTTGTTGTGATAATAATATAACAACTTAAGGTCACCACTTGATAGAAGATTATTGTCTATCTTATATACGGGCTTCTGGGTATGATATATTCCTAAATGATATAAGCCGTCATTGTATATCGCATCTACACCTTCATCGAATATAGGTGTAAATTTAGGTTTATTATCCATAGTCTCTAAGAATGATATAGCTAACAATATCTTTCTTTTGACATCGTCAGCCGGCACTTCTATATTTTTAGTAGGGATTTTTAGAACTTCAAATAAGTCAGCGTCAGGGTTCATATCCTCGATACAAGAGAACATTGCGTAAGCTAATATATGACTCGATAAGATGACATTCTCATTCTTAAATGATTCCAGTATTTTCTCAGCCAAAATTCTCGTATATATAGACTCCCTCTGATTATCTACATTAAGAACATCATCAGATGTAAAGTAGTTCTTAACATCTACAGGCTGCCCTCTATGATCATAGCTCTCCCCTCCTTCATCCACTTCATTACCTAATACATCCATAGGTTTGCCTATGGATACATATATCTCAGAGTCATACTTTCTTAAGTTTTTCATGAGCTTAAAAAATGCGCCTAACTTAGAACTTTTGCTTTTGGACCTTGCATATTTTTCTCTACCCGTTACTCTTAAGTGCTGATCTATAAGGCCTTTAGCTTCGAATACAAAGTGATAACTCACTGCCATAGGTACTACGAATATCTTCTGAGGCACATCTTTGATGATACAATAGCGCTGTGCATCTATCACTGAATTAAGCAATCCTAACTTTAGCTTATCTTCTATAGCACCACTTCTGGACCTCGTTCCTCCAGGGAAGAATATATGATTAACACCTTCTATGAGAGACAGACTCGCCATGCTCTTAAGTGTCTCAAGATATATCGGATTTTTCTTACGTCTATCTACACGATAAGCACCCAATCTATTGATGAAGTAAGCTACTAATTCGTAATCATAAAGATTAAGTCCTGCACCATATGCAAAAGCTGGAATACCTAACTTCATGTCTACAGTGTAACCTATAAGCGCAGAATCAAGATTACTATAATGGGTAGGAACGATAACGACTGTACCTTTATTAAAAAGTTTTCTCACCTCATCTACACATCCATCTACCTTAATCTTCTTTCTTACATCGTCTCTATTACCCCATATGCCTTTATGCTTTCTACCCCATCCATTATTAAGGATCCGCTTGAATAGGGACGTAAGAAACTTTCTTGCAAATTTGAATGTCTTGGGGTTGAAGTCTCCCAATATCTCTTCTGAATATCTGTGGACCACTCTCTTGAGTATCTTAACTTGTTCTCTGTCAGGGTTTTCGGTGGTTTTAGAATTTTCTAATTCTTTAGATAAAGAATTCCAATAGGCATTCTCATCCGATGGGTCGACTTTCCACGGATTATTACGAGATCTTTGCTGCTCGAGGTATATCGTTTTAGTCAGTAATTCCAGAGCAGAGTTGCTAGAATTATGTAATCTATCTAAGGTAAAATCAATAAGCCTAGCTATAAACCCATCTCTATCCTTAGCAAATTGGTCTATCGGCCAATCTTCTAAAGATGGTATTATATGCGGCAAGTTCTCAGCTTTATCGACAAGTGTCATATCGTAAAAATGCCTATTTATTATTTATTTCTTCAATAAAAGCTAATATGTCTTCGCCCCCGGTCCTATTTACAGTACTGGTCCTAAAAGTCTTAGGTAAATACTCCCAATGTTCTAATAATTCGCTTTCTATCGTTTCTATGTGTGCATCTATTTCTGAGTCTTTGACCTTATCTATCTTAGTATATACAAGTGCATGGGGTATTTCTTTGACTCCGAGCCAATTAAGAAATTTCAAGTCAACGCTCTGTAGTTTGTGCCGACTATCTATTAGAGAGAATACACAATAGACTTGGTGCCTTTTCATCAAAAAGTAGTTCATACTACGCTGCCATTTCTCTCTTACTTTCTTAGATATCTTAGCGTAACCATATCCCGGAAGATCTACAAGATACCAGCTATTGTTAATAAGAAAGTAGTTAAATGTCTGTGTCTTACCTGGCGTAGAGGATATACGAGCCAAATCATTCCTACCCGTTATCAGATTAATAAGAGATGACTTCCCTACATTAGATCTACCTATAAAAGCATACTCTGGTAATCCTGTCGTAGGACACTGTTCCTCCTTCTCAAAACTCCCTATAAACTCTATATCCCTGATTATCATATTAAAAAAATTGCATTATAATGTAACACTTTATGTACCATAAGTCGTTATATGTCTTAGTCACCCCAAAGAGATCAATTCTTTTCAATAAAAATATAAACTATGAAAAAGTTAATCATTCTTATTTCAACTTGTTTTCTCTTATTACCTCGAGCTGAAGCTCAAGTTCAATTCGGAGCTAAATTTGGGATACATTCCTTTGATCTTAACTCCCCTTCTGACATTATAACCCCTGATAATGAGAACATTATGTTCTCTGATGCAAAGATAGGTTTTCAAGGCGGTATATATAGTAAAATACAATTAGGAGGCTTATTCTTAGAACCAAGATTAATGTTGCATTCTACTTCCGTAGAGTACACTTTCAGCGGAGATAATGGCGGTATTGTCAATAATGTCGTCAATGAAAATTTTACAAACCTCGATATACCACTACTTGTAGGCTTAGACCTAGCTCTGATAGACATCTACGCTGGTCCTGTTGCACACTTACATCTCAATACATCTTCAGACCTATTTGACTGGTCAGGATATGATGAGCGATTCGATACTGCGCAGTTTGGATTTAGAATAGGTACAGGCATTGATATCGGAAAAATAAACGTAGGCTTAGAATATGAGGGAAATTTCTCAAAATTCGGTGAGCATATCACTATTGCTGGAGAAGAATTCAGCTTCGATTCAAGACCAAGTCGCTTAATTCTTAATATCGGGATAAGGATATTCTAGAGAGTTGGCATCATTATTGAAATAAGAGTATTGCTTAAATTATAAGTTAGTTAAAGCAACTGTTAAAACCAACAAAGAGAACCTGAGTACAGACTTGGGTTCTCTTTTTTTATGCCTTGTGGTGAGCGACAACAGTTAGAGAAAGATCTGAGAGCGATCTTGTCCACAGTTTATTATCAGATTAATGGTTATTAGGATAATTGACTGGCGGGATGTCATACGCTATACTAACTACTTTTGATTATTATCTAATCGGTCTATCTCTTTTTTCATTTCAGCTATAAGTTGTTCTTCAGTAGGGAGATACAATTGATATTGACTTGACACTATGGTCTTATTATTTTCTGGCAGGGAGATTTTTACCATCGCCTCATTCTTAGCTGCACACAGTAATATCCCTATTGTTGCGTTTTCAGCTTCCGATTTTTCTATGCGATCGTAATAGTTTACATACATCTGTAACTGTCCTAAATCTTGATGAGTCAACTTATGTGTCTTAATTTCAATGATCACGAAACATTGGAGCAATCTATTATAGAATACAAGGTCTACAAAAAAATCATCTCCATCGATATGAAGCCTCTTCTGACGAGTCACAAATGAGAACCCATTCCCTAACTCAAGTATAAAATCCTGAAGCTGGTTGATGATTGCGCTTTCTAAATCTTTCTCGTAATAAGCTGACTCTTTCTTAAGTCCCAAGAACTCTAAGACCATCGGATCTTTTATAATATCTGATGGACTGATAGGATCTTTTTCATTGCGAGCCACAGACAAGACGGACTCTATATCATTACTTTTTAGTAGCCGTTCGAATAAGTGACTATTGATTTGTCTTTCGAGTTGTCGGGTGGACCAGTTGTTCTTTGCTGTTTCTGCTATGTAAAACTCTCTTTTGTCTTGATTATCAATCGGTAACAGTAGTTTATAGTGAGTCCAACTGAATTGTGTCTGCAATGCGGACACAATTGGAAAAACCTTATAAAACTGTACACACCAATATAATTGTCGGACAGAAAATCCGCTGCCAAATTGAGGTTGTAATTCCTGAGAGATGGATTTGATTAAGAAATCACCGTAACCAGCTCGTTCTCTACCCTCTTGCTCTTCTTCAAATATCACCTCACC
>CALLAG010000170.1 GCA_938002705.1 uncultured Saprospiraceae bacterium
TAGGACGTGATGGTCTTCCTCTCATACATGTGGACATGCGTAATACGTTCGTTAATCCTCTGCAGAATGATAGAATCTATTTCTGTCATGATGGTGGGGTAGATGCTTATAATGTCGAGACTGGTGAGTTTATCAATCTGAGTGATGGATTAATCATCACACAATTCTATGATATAGCAGTATCACAATCTGATATGAATGTCGTCTCAGGCGGATCCCAAGATAATGGAAGTATGTACCGAGATAGTAATGGTACATGGGATGACCTCGCAGGTACAGGAGATGGAATGATAACTGAGATCGATCCTAATGACGAGAATGTCATATACTGGGAGTATCAGCTCGGGGGTATGAGACGCTATGATGGTAATAATAATACCAATACCAATATCTCCCCACCTAATGAGGATGGTCAAGGTGCATGGATAACGCCGTACAGGCTAGACCCAAGTAATCCTAATAGAATTGTAGTAGGATACAGTAATGTATATGAAAGTATGAATAGAGGTAATACCTGGACACCTATAAGCGGTCAGTTAGCTAATGGTGTCAACCTCAGTCATATCGCCATAGCAGAATCAAATGGAGAAAGAATCTATGCTATAAATGGCAATAACTTGTATGTTAAATCTATAGATACTGATCAGTGGACAACTAAGCGTCTGCCTGCTGCTAATATCACAGATATAGAAGTCAGTCCTACGGATATGGATAAGATAGTGATAACTATAGGCGGCTACTCTGACGGATCTAAGGTGTATGTATCTGATAATGCTGGTGATGACTGGTCCAATATATCAGGCAGTCTACCTAACGTCAGATTCGGTGCTGTAGAGTATTACAGAGATATAGATAATGCCCTATTTATAGGTTCGGATGTAGGCGTCTATTATCGTGACGATAGCTCTGCGGAGTGGCTTCTATACGGAAGCTTACCACATACAAGAATTAATGATATAGAGATACAATATAGCAGTCAGAGAATAAGAGTAGGAACATATGGTAGAGGTATTTTTGAGGCAGCTATAGATATCGCGTCATGTGATGAGAGTAGTCCAGATCAAGATGGTGATGGCGTCTGTGACTTATTTGATATATGTCCTGATCTTGATGATAAGCTGATCGGAACAGCCTGTGATGATGGTGATCCACTGACATCAGATGAGACGTATTCTGATAGTTGTATATGCGAGGGTGGTAGGGCTAATCTGGATTATTGTTCAGGTGCTGGTAGCCCAGGTACAGGAGCTGATTATATAAGTATCGTACAGCTGAGTGATCTCAGTAATACATCAGGGCAGACGAGTTATTCTGACTTCAGAAATCTATCTGCAGAACTCAGAGTAGGCGCTACATATACGCTTACGATAGTATTAGGATTCGCCTTTGATCTAGACGTCGCCTTCGCTTGGATAGACTATGATGGAAGTAGCACCTTTGATCCTAATGAGTTGATCACGATGTCAGCATTTGATAATAATGCAAGCACAGGTACATTTACAGTACCTGATGTAGGAGGCAGAAGTGTCACGACGATGAGAGTAAGAAGTATTTATGGTAATAATGTGCCAGCTGAGCCATGCGGTGATTTCTTTGGAGAAGTAGAAGATTATACGATCAGATTTTTAGACGCTGATGAGGGACTGGAGGACATAGATCAAGATGGATACCTAAGTGATGTCGATTGTGATGACACCAACCCTGATGTCAATCCTGACGCGATGGAGATAATCTATAACGGTATAGATGATGATTGTAATCCGCTCACACTGGATGATGACATAGACCAAGATGGATTCTTAGTAGAGGATGATTGTGATGATAATAATCCAGATATTAATCCTGATGCAGAAGACATCCCTAACAATGGGGTAGACGAAGATTGCGACGGAGAAGATATGCTCAGCTCCACACATGAGCTCTCTGATGTAGAAGTCAATATATATCCTAATCCTGCCTCTAAGCTTATCAATATAGATGTAGCTGGGCAGTTGCACTATAAGGCCCAGCTCTATGATCTCAGTGGGCAGTTGATAGATACTTATATTAATACGGATAAGATAGATGTAGGCGCTATATCGTCAGGCATATACCTACTAGAGATTATAGATCTCAGAACGACACAGAAGATAGTAGAGCGAATATTAATAGAAGAATAAGCTTTATTATAAGTGTGATAGAATAATAGAAAGGTCAAGCATGAAATAAATAGCTGAATAAAAATCCCGAAGGGATGATATAATTATAGCGATAGCTATAATGGTCATACAAAACCTTGAAGAGGTGACATCCTTATCCTAATGCAGAAAATGAAGATCAATGCAAGACGACTACCATAGTCCTGTGCACCCTGAAATATTCGAAACGTAATTGCCGAATCTACAAGATGATTGATAAGATAAAAATGATAGAAAGGTAAAGCTATAAATGAAAAGCTGAATAAAAATCCCGAAGGGATGACATAATTATAGCGATAGCCATAATGGTCATATAAAACCTCGAAGAGGTGACATCCTTATCCAAATGTAGAAAATGAAGATCAATGCAAGACCACTACGATAGTCCTATGCACCCTGAAATATTCGAAACGTAATTGCCGAATCTACAAGATGATTGATAAGAT
>CALLAG010000171.1 GCA_938002705.1 uncultured Saprospiraceae bacterium
GCCCCCGCTACTATAAGCCTTGTAAGTCATTGATTTACGAGGCTTTTTTATGCCTGTCAATATATCACCATTAGTTACTTTAACTACCAAAGTAAAATGTACACTGTCTATATTTTATATTCAGAAAAATTCCACAAAACCAATGTTGGTTATACTACCCATTTAGCACTAAGGTTCTATCAACATAACGGAACTGGCAAAGGATGGACATCACGATACAGACCTTGGAAAGTGGCTTATTGTGAATATTACGATGATAAATCAACTGCTATCCAAAAAGAAAAATGGCTTAAATCTTGACAAGGAAGACAGTTCATCAAAGACAATATTAACGATTGGAAATCTTGGCTTGTATAGTCTCAACTTTTAATACTACCATCCTTTAGGAGACCTAAGTACATCGCTTCTTCGTATAGACGCATTTAATAGAGAAATTGTAGTGACGGTATATGCTTACACTATATGTAGTAAATGAATTATGAATAAGTATCTCATGTTTAACTTCTTTATATTCATGCATAGACCAACCTACCCTATCAGAACAAATAACATACTACAATCATTATATAAAGAGTAGTCATTTAAATTCTGATGAGTTTTAAGATCGTCTTTATAATCGTAAATAGAAATCACTGTTATGGACAGAAAGAATTTTATAAAAAAATCACTTGTAGCTGGCATCGCTGGCACGCTTATCCCTTCAGCATCTAAGTCGAGTGATGCAGAAAAAGAAACATCCACTTATGACAAACTAATAGATCAAGTAGGATTTAATCACATACCCAATCATAAAGAAGTAAAAACTATGAATACAGTATATCACGCAGCCAGTACAAGAGGAAGCGCTAATCATGGATGGCTTGAAGCAAAACATTCTTTTAGTTTTGCCAGTTATCAGAATCCTGATAGGATGAACTTCGGTGTCCTACGTGTACTTAACGATGATAAGATAGCACCCTCCAGAGGTTTCGGGACACACCCTCATGATAACATGGAGATCATCTCCATCCCATTAGAAGGAGCTCTGGAGCATAAAGACAATATGGGCAATGGTGCTATAGTGCAGCATGGTGATGTACAAGTCATGAGTGCTGGTACTGGAATCACACACAGTGAGTTCAATGCCAATACAGATAAGGATATGAAATTGTTACAAATCTGGCTTTTTCCCAATAAGAAAAATGTCACGCCTCGCTACGATCAGATTTCTATTAAGGACATACAAAAGAAAAATGAATTCTATCAAGTTCTCTCCCCCAGTGCCGATGATCAAGGTGTGTGGATACATCAAGATGCATGGTTCTCATTAGGAGAATTTGACGAAGATACCACAAGTCATTACACCATCAATAAGAAAGGAAACGGCGTATATGCATTCATAATAGAAGGCAATGCTCAGATAGGAACACAGGCATTATCGATCAGAGATGGCTTCGGAATATGGGACGTCGATGATTTTAGTATAAAGGCAAATAAAGGCAGTAGAATTCTACTTATGGAAGTTCCTATGCAGATAACTGTATAAAAGTTTGACAACATACAAACCATATTAAGCTAAATGGCTTTGGTATGGTGTTCTGTGATCATTCTATAACGTAATAATCCATTAAGGTACTTTTCCATACTGAAATCAGTATTAGATACTACACCTTATAATCCATAATCAGATAGGTATTTAATTGATGTTACTTTCTATTTTTTATTATAGTCGAACTATAATCCTATATTGTAATATCATATCAATAAATGCCAAGTATGCTACATAGAGCAATAATTACATTATCTGTATCGCTGACTATAATAATGAATGCCTATAGCCAGACGGCCCTTACCCCAGGAGATCTTGTCGTTATATCATTGAGTGGAGATAATAAGACTTTCAGGTTTGTACCCCTTGTAGACTTAGCTGCTGGTACAGAAATATACTTTACTGATTCTGGATGGATAGGGCCAGGCTTCAGAGCTAATGAGGGAGGAATCAAATACACAGCCCCCAGCACTGGAATAACAGAAGGGACAAATATTGAATACTCTAATGGTGCAGCTAATTTTACCAGTGTAAGTGATTCTTTCGTTGGGACTAATGGATTTAATCTGAGCTCTAGTGGTGATCAGGTGATTGCATTTCAGGGCAGTACATCAGCGCCTAGCTTTATATTTGCCACTCAGTCTAATAGCACACAATGGCAGGCCACTGCTTCCAATTCTAATACATCAGCTTTACCTTCTGGATTAGTAGATGGCAGTACAGCAATTGCCTACGGCGCTGGCCCAGGTGCTGGTGACGAATATGATAACACATGGTATGATTGCTCTACCACAACTGGTACAGCTGCTCAGGTCTTAGCTGCAGTTGCTGACCAGAATAATTGGGTCGGAGACAACACTACATTTACACCATGCACTAGCCCATTCTTAGGAGGTGGCGGTGGTAACATGACAGCTATACCGAGGCTAATACATGAAATACAAGGCACCGGCGCCACAGTTACTGACCCAGGTATTCTTGTCTCTGTGGAGGCGGTAGTCATCGGTGATTATCAGAACGATGATGAACTGAAAGGTTTTTTCATCCAGGAAGAGACCACCGACCAAGATACAGATCCATTAACATCAGAAGGCATCTTTGTATACTGTAACACATGTACTGTGGATATCTCAGAAGGAGACCTTGTAGAAGTGATCGGCACAGCTTCTGATTTTTTTGATCTCAGTCAGATAGACGCCACAGTAAGTAATGGTGCTGTAACTTTTATATCTGCTAATAATATCGACCTTGTCACTCCTGCAGTGATAACACTACCAGCCAGTGATGCAACTAATATGTCTATCACATTCGAGTCTACAGAGTGTATGCTCGTAGAATTCTCCCAGTCACTTACTGTTACAGAACACTTTCTGCTAGCTAGATACGGTGAGGCAACACTCTCTCTTAATGGCAAACAAAGCATATATACTCAGACCAATATTCCAGATGCAGCTGGATACGCTAACCATATCGTAGACAGGGAAAAGACAAGAATAATTCTCGATGATATAAATAATGATCAGAACATAGATCCAGTCTATCATCCGCGTCCATCAGGATTTTCTGTTAATAGTAGTATCAGAGGTGGCTCTACTATCAATAATCTGAAAGGGATAATGCACTGGTCATTCTCTGGATCATCTAATACTAATGCTTGGAGGATAAGACCTACGCTTAGTGACCCAGTTACATTTGTAGATTCTAACCCAAGAACTCCTGTGAGTACAACACCGTCTGATCTAAAAATTGCAAGCTTCAATGTACTTAATTATTTTAATGGCAATGGAGCCGGAGCGGGTTTTCCTACTTCCAGAGGAGCACATTCTAATGCAGAATTTATAAGACAAACTGACAAGATCGTAGATGCACTCATAGGTATAAACGCAGACATCGTAGGTCTTATAGAATTAGAGAATGATTATAATAATGGGTCTACCAGTGCCATCGCAACATTAGTAGATGCCCTGAATACAGAGATAGGTAGCCCAGAATATGCTTACGTAGATCCCATAAGTAATATCGGTACAGATCAGATTACTAATGGATTCATATATAAGACTGCTGCTGTAGGATTATATAGTCCTGTAGCTATTCTGGATACGCCAGAGTTCCTTGATCCTAATAACTTAGGAAGTGATAAGAATAGACCTGCTGTAGCTCAGACATTTGAGATTATAGATCCTAATAATAACGGACATCAAGAAAAATTTACAATAGTTGTAAATCACTTAAAGTCTAAAGGTAGCGCCTGCGGTACTGGAGATGATGATCCGACTTCAGGACAGGGAAACTGTAACGGTACAAGAACAGCTGCCGCAGAAGAACTCATCGACTGGCTATCTACAGATCCTACTACAAGTAGTGATACAGACTTCTTAATCATAGGAGATCTTAATGCTTATGCCTTAGAAGATCCGATAACCGTGATGACTAATGCAGGCTATAGCAACGTCATTACATCATTTAATCCTGATGCATATAGCTTCGTATTCGGTGGAGAATGGGGCACATTGGACCATGCCCTATCCAACTCAAGTTTCGAATCTCAAATCTCTGATGTCAGTGTATGGCATATTAATGCTGACGAATCATTCTTACTAGACTACAACGATACAGTACTCGATCCTGGAGAACAACCCTTCAATGTAAAACCTCCGACGAATCCGCTATATGCTCCAGATAGCTACAGATCATCAGATCATGATCCTATCATCATCAGTCTATCCTATGCTGACTGTCCAGTCACACTAGATATTACAGGTGCTGTCAATTCTGGTCTATATCAGGCTCAGACATTAATCACATCTGATGGACTACTCACTAATCCTAATAATATCATATATAGGTCTGGTAATGCTATAGAATTAGAGTCAGGCTTCGAAGTACAACTGGGTGCATTATTCCATGCCTACATAGGAAGTTGCAATTAAAAGTGAGATCAGATAACTACTATCTTTAACACAAACTTAAAGCCTACAGCCTTTCATGGACTCGAACAAGTCGCTACCTTATCTACTTGTAACATTACAAGCTATGAGACTTGATAGACTAGGAGATTTGAGTATAATATTGTCATCAATTAAGGAGAATATTTAGTTATAAATGTAAAATAACGAGTAGCTATACGGTATAAGATCTAAAACATCGGTCAAAATGATCTATTAGATTAACTTTGAAGGCATTAAAATAACAAAGGCACTTACCTAGCAGAATGCTAAAGAACAGATATATAAGATTCCTACTATACCTTATCATTATTATCATAGTGCTTCTTATGCTGTTGTCATTTCTTATACAGCTGCCAAGTGTTCAGAACTACGCAAAATCTAAGATCCTACAATCTCTGTCAGAACAATACGACGCGGAGTGGTCCATAGAAGACATCAGAATAAAATTTATAGACGAAGTAGAAGCTAAAGAAATATTATTCAGAGACCAGCAGGGAGACACTTTATTCTCGGCTGGTAAGCTCCATATCGACATAGGCCTCCTCTCTATCATCAACAAAGAAATCTACATAGATGACATCGTTACAGACAATGCATATATCAATGTATATGAGCTATCAGATGGCAGTATGAACTATAGCTTCCTTATCAACCAAGATAATGCAGATACAAAAACACAAGCAAAAGAAACTACACCTTGGACTTTCGGTCTCCAGAATGTAGAACTCAATAACACAAAACTCAATTACACAACAAAGGATCTTAGTATAAAAGCGAAACAAAAACAGCTCGTATTAGAGATTGATGCAATCGACCTCAACAAGCAGATCATCAATATAGATGAGCTGTATAGCGACAACGATAACATAGCTATAGAATCTTATTCCACTTCTAATGAGAGTACGCCCTTCTCACTTCCAGACTTAGGATGGAATATCGTAGCACGTAATATTAAGTTACAAAACGAAAAAATCACAGTACAGACTGATCCACCAACTAATATTACAGAATTAGATACAGAACTTATAGATCTAACATACTCAGGAGATTCTCTCTCTACTACAATTGTACAGATAGAAGGCGACTATAATAATCTTATCACGTTAGCTGAAGTGAATGGCAAAGTAGATCTCAAGGGAGATAAATTAAACCTACAGAAGATAAGAATTAAAACCCCGACTGATCGAATCAGTGTCGAAAATGCTACTATTTTATTAAGCGACAACAGCACATCAGCTGCACGAGTCAATATAGATTTCAGCTACAGAACCATCAATACATTCAAAGAATATATCCCCGACAACATCCAATTAATCGATAATCAAAAGTTAATACTTCAATCAGATAAACTGACTTATAATCCTCAATCCATAAATGCCAGAAAACTAAATCTTAAATACGGAACAGCAATCAACTTAGTAGGCTCCGTTAATCTTAAAGCAAAAAATGGAAACTTCAGCAAACCCACATATATAGAGGCAGACCTCAATAAATTGGATATGGACATCGGAGAAGTAGACTATATCCTCAAGGATGTTATTGTTCCCGACAGTCTTTCCATTTACAATAGTATATCAGCTTCTGGCAGAGCCTCAGGTAATATGAAAACATTAACCATAGATGACTTCTCGCTAAAAGTAGATGAAGTACTAAAGCTTAATGCAACAGGGATCATATCTAATATCGGTAACAAAGACTTAGTGACTTACGACCTCATTTTCAATCGATTAGAAGCAGATGTAAGACAGATCCCAATACCCAAAAATGAAAATATTGCAATAGACAGCTTAGGTACTATAAGCTATAACGGAGCCATCAGAGGTAATACTAAAAATGTAAAAATAGATGGACAACTAAGTTCAGATATAGGTGCATTAGACGCTGACATAAGTTTAAATTTTGACCAAGGAATAGATAAGCTATCCTATAAAGGTGACTTGTCTCTTAATGCTTTTGAATTAGGCATATTTCTAAAAAATACTGAGCTAAACAAAATTACCATGGCCACAGAAGTGGATGGACAGGGCATACAACTTAACGATATCAACTCAAAACTTAATGGTAATATCACAGACTTTGCCTTTCGCGGATATACCTATAACTCTATCAATATTAATGCAAAGATCGACAACAGTAATATCAATGGTCAGTTAGATATCGATGATCCTAATATAAAACTTAGGTACGACGGAGTCATAAGTATTAACGAGGAGAATACAACTTTTGATTTCACAGCTGATCTGGACACCATCAATCTCTTCGCTCTGGATCTCTATCAAGATAGTATAAGTCTGAGTGGCAAAATAGAAAGTCAGTTCAGTCTCCCACTGAGAATCGGAGATAAAGAAAAGATAAGCATCACTAATCTTGTGTTATCTAATCCAGAAGAATCATTCTTAGAAGACAGCTTAACACTTCTGGCTGATAGAACTATAGACAGTACTTTTATCTCTATAAATGGAGGTGCAGTAGACCTATACTTAGAAGGCATATATAGCATACGAGATCTTCCGTCATCGATTAATGACTTAGCTAACAAGTACTTTAGTACTGATACTATCATCGAGCATATCGATCGTAAGAGTCAGTCATTACGTCTATATGGCAATGTCAATACACTTAGGCCGATAGATATTATTATGCGTAAAAGTCTTGTGCAGACTAAGTCTATCTCTATAGATATGAATGCTGACTTCATCAGTCAGGACTTATCAGGAGGCATGGTTATAGACAGTTTTTTCTATACGGATTTCTTCGCCGAGAAGATAAATATTGATACAAAATCTGATAATGGACAGCTCGATCTATTAATCAACGCTACTAACAATAATTACAAACAGATAGCACTGAGTACGATAAGATTAGATAATACACTGAGGGAGAATAAAATATTCAGTACAATGACTGCAAGGGATAATGACCAAGTTCCTAAGCTAAAATTCTCTACAGAACTCAGTCGTCAGGACAGTACTATACAGTTAGTCGTACAAGACAGTATCATTCTGAATAATAAAGACTGGATAGTAAATGAAGGCAACTCTATACAATTACAAAATGGAAAAATCATCGTCAATGATTTCGAATTAACAGATAATAATGAATATCTTAAGATCAATAGCATCTCAGAAGATGGTAATGATATGGATGTGCTTTTTGATAACTTTGATATAGGACAATTCGTCACTTTACTTACAAGTCAAGAATCCGATCTACATGGTAACATCAATGGTACTATGGAAATAAAGGACCTATACAATGGAATCCCCTACTACATTATCAATCTCGAGATACAAGATATGCTATATGACTCAACCAATGTAGGTGTCCTAAAAGTAAAAGCAAACGCAGACCCACAGACATCACTGATATATTCTGAAATAAGCCTTAAGGGAGCTTCTAATGACGTCAATGGAAGTGGAAATTATAATACTAATAGTTCAGAATTTGATTTTAGACTTGATGTCAATTCTTTTGAGCTCATGCTATTAGATCCATTTCTGTCAGAGATAATTAAAGAAAGTGAAGGTTACCTTTCAGGATTCGCTACAGTAAAAGGTACACCTGAATTACCAGACATATCTGGCGAGCTCACTATGAACAAAGTACTGACGACAATCGTCGCTAATAATTCACGTTATGGTATAGATGAGCACACACTATATTTTGATAACAAAAAAATAAATGTGGGCATACTTGATATTTTTGACGCTGAGAATAATGTCGCTACATTCACGGGCAACATATACCATGAGATGCTGGACAATATCGATATTGACCTTGTGGTAGAAACAAGTAAGTTTACATTCTTAAACACTACAGCGAAAGAAAATCCAGTATTTTATGGTAAAGTTATGCTCGATGCAGTAGGTGATATATCAGGACCGCCAGACTTGCTCAAGGTAGACATCATCGCTACAAGCCTTAAGAATACTGCTATAACTATATCACCATTCTCAGCAGAATCATTCTTACAAGAAGAAGATTTCATTACCTATGGTAAGCCTGAGGACTTCCAAGACCTGACTAATGAGTACCTTCTTAAGCTGGCTCAGCAATACCCATTTGATGTGAATCTACTGCTTGATGCCAATCAGGATTCGGAACTGACATTCATAGTAGACCCCATCACTGGTGACAAAATAACAGGTAATGGCAATGGTAACCTCAGGATTAAACTTAACCCTGACGGAGAGCAAGAAATATTTGGATCTTATGTTGTAAATGAGGGCTCGTATTCTTTTTCTTATGGAGATTTTGTCTCTAAAGATTTCAAAATTAATCAAGGCGGAAATGTCACATTTAATGGTAATCCATTAAATGCCGTTCTTGATATCGATGCAGTATACACTGTGTATACAACTACCTATGAACTGATCAAAAATGAGATATCACTCAATAATAATGACATAAGTGCAGCAAAGGCACGAACTAACGTAGATGTATACCTTTCGCTTAACGGAACCTTAGAGGATCCAGAGATCGGACTTGACATCAGAGTCCCTAACTTAAAATCTTCTACGCTTACAAGTCCATTAGAACTCAGACTTAATGACTTACGCAATAATCCTAATGAACTGAATAATCAAGTGTTTGGCTTACTACTATTTGACAGTTTTATAGTGCCTAATAATACCTCTACAGGATTCGGAAGTATCGGTGGCAATATCGCTCTCAGTAGTATCTCTAATCTTATATCAAGTCAACTAAATAATCTTGCCCAAGATCTTATAAAAGGTGTTGACTTTAACTTCAATGTCAATTCCTATGACTCTAATTATATAAATGACGGCATAGGTGGTAATGTCACTGAGATAGGCTTACAGGTAACTAAACAATTATTCAATGATAGATTATCGATATCTGCGACTGGTAACATCGACCTCGAACAGAATACACAGTCTACCCCCTACTCATCGTTTATAGGTGACTTTGTATTAGAGTATAAACTGACAGAAGACGGCAAGTATCGCGTAAGAGTATTCTCTAAGACGGACTATGACAGACTCAATAATGAGAACACAAATAAAAATGGAGTAAGTCTCTACTTCAAAAAAACTTTTGATTCTAAAAATAAAAAAACGAACTGAAACAACTAACGACATATAAGTCTCTAACTGTCATATCTATAATAGTTATGATGGTCATATCATCATGCAGCTTGACTAAAAACCTTGATGACGATGATCAAGTATATATGGGTACTAATATTACTGTGGAAGATAGAGAACAGGGCAAGTCCGTAGAGAAATTTAACTTCAATCTCAATAGTGTAGCGAAGACCGGAACCAAAAATGGCTTAGGCAACTTCTACATAGGTCTCCATAACATATTTAAAGATGCACCTCCTAAAGGATTTAAAAACTGGGTCAAAAATAAACTCGGTAATAAGCCCGTGTTATATACCCCAGATATAGAGGCGACAACAGAAGCCCGACTTAAGTTCTACCTGAATGGCAAAGGCTACTTCTCTCATAGTCTATCATGTGACACAGTAAGTCATAATCGTAAGGTCGATCTAAATTGCAATATT
>CALLAG010000172.1 GCA_938002705.1 uncultured Saprospiraceae bacterium
ATACATTACCAGTCGAAACGCCTTCGGAATAAGTAGGGTTATATAATTCAAAAACTTGCTGTGCCTGCTGACCAAAATCGTATACCCAAATGGACCTATTCTGTGGATCTGATTCTGGAGACACTAACATAAAAGTACCCGCAAGTCGCGAGGCATCCTTAGCTATAACAATATTATCCCATATGGCATCTTCGATCAAGATACTCTCTTGCATAGTCGGTGTCGTACCCGACCAGTTAATTTCTATAAGATGGACCTTTCTATCCTCTCCCACGAATACTATATTCTCACCATCATCTGTGATACTTGGCTTAGAATATACATCAGTCATCGTTAGTGGATTAAATAAAAATTCGCTTTGGGTAATATTGATCATGTAAAGATTAGATAATTCTGCATCTGCAAATAACAATAAGTCGTCACCAGGATTCACCTCGACTTCTTGTTCGTAATCAGTTTCTCCCTGACCTTCGATACCTACTTGATCAAAAGAAACGGCTGCTTGTGTCGCTACATTTGGATTGCCACTATATAGATCATTAGCCGATTTGATAACGGCATTACGTAGATCCTTAAATTGTGACGAACGTGTCAGGTATGTAGTCAATGCTCTGTAGTATACTCTCTCAGCGATTTCCTTAGAAGTTGCCGTCGCAAGAAGGTAATATGCTCTATTAGGTATACCACTATTGATATGTACGCCGCCATTATCTAAGGAGCCAGTATATCTTTCATTATAATGTCTCGGTTGCCAGCCACCTCCAAAGTCTCCAGCAGAGGCACCATTGTGAGGGTCTTGCATATTACGTAGAGCACTGCCATTACGTAATACATCTTCTCCTATAAACCAATCATCACGATCTATCATAGCTCCAAATATATCAGCAAACGATTCATTCAAAGCTCCAGACTCTCCAGAGTACTCAAGGTTAGCAGTAGCTTGTATGACGCCATGAGTCATCTCATGTCCTGCAACATCCAGTCCTCTGCCTAATGGTAAGAACATATTATCACCATTACCATAGAAGATCCCTAATCCATTCCAGAATGCATTACCCATAGATGTACCATCTTCGTTACCGACATTGACAAATGAGATTATATTCTGACCGTTACCGCTTATAGACTCTCTTCCATGCACTAACTTAAAGTAGTCATATGCATTACCTGCATTATAATGGGCCGATACGCCTTCTGGGGAACTGCCCCATCTATTGTCTGATGATGTGACATGAAAATAGTCTGCATTATTAGCAGGAGAATCATTCCTCATATCGATAGTCCAGATTACCCCCTCAGGGCTATTAGGCATAGTAGAACTCCCAGAATTATACATCGCTCTAGATGCATCTATTAAGAAGAAGTCTCCACCTACATCATAAGTTTGTATTGTTCTATTAGCACCTAAGAGATCATTAGCATCTGCTGTAGCTTGACCGTCTACAATAGATTTATTTATATCCTGATCATGATGTCCGTTGCACTTATGTGTTGCGTTATCATGATTATGGAATTTGCATATAATTGATCTTTCGACGATAGTCCTACCGTCTGTGGCATCTATAATATACTCTATGTGTTCTGCCATATGAGGGTATACAGTCATATGATACGCTAACTTATATTCGTCGTTATCTTTATAATACACCAGTTCTTGTTCTATCTGATTTTTCTCTATTCTATGATTAATACCATTTAGAAAATTCCAGTTGGTGTCAAAATCTTTAAGTGATGATTTGATATTTTCTGTGATGACATCTGCTTCGATCACAGCTGATTTTTCATTAGGCAATAATTCAGATTGTACATAGTTCCCATTCTGAGATACGATAATATCATTCTCTGCATGGAGAATAACCTCTGCATTATAGACCTTAATACCGTTATGGTATTGCTGTACTTTAACATGAGATTGTCCTATCTCATCTGTCCATATTTTAGATGGTTTAAAATCTGTTTTTTCCGCATCCAGTTTTAACACCGTAGTAGCTGCAGCCAACCAATCATTTGTTTTAGCTTCCCAAGAATCATTCATATCCTGAGATACTCTCCCATTTAGCCAGAGTATATTTTCGCTATCATCCATCTGCTCGATGTTAAACTTAGCTACTTGTAGACTCGACTTATGGAGTGGTGTAAAGTTAGTACTCGAAAAATTTGTGGTATTCTTCTTTGCAGGATCATATAGGTTCTTCTTTACACTAATTTTATTTTCAAGATTTACCTTTGGTGCTTTAGCATCGATTGTTCTTTGCTTGACCTGAGCTTGAGCTAGGTTATAGAATAATGTTAAACAAAGGATACTTATTATTACCTTTTTCATTTATAGTTATTTATTGATAATTATTTAATAGGGAGTGATGCATCCTTTATCGCAGTATTCACACTTTTAGCGAAAGCAAAAAGATTCTTATGATATATTCTTAATGACTCTGGTGCCGCTTCTACATAATCTGCCCACTGAATTCTGTGAGGCTCTTTATCCTTCCTATCTATAACGATATAATGCGTCATATTGCCAGTTTCATCTATGTTAAGAGTATCAAATTTCATAGCATCATAACTGCTAAAAAACTGCTTAGCCTTATCTTTCATATCATGAGGTAGCTGATCAACAAAACCTTCTGAGCCGGTCCCTTTATAAAAATCACCATTAGAAAGAAGAGTATATTCAGTAATCTTCCCCGAAAATCCACCTCCTGAGCCAAAAGTAATTTTATCTCCTGTATAATCATATGGTGTATTATACTTTGACTTACAAGCAATTAAGCAACTTAGACTGATAATAGCGACGTAGAGTAATTTCATATTTCGTTTTATTATATGTAAAGTTATGCTAGTTTGACAAACTATAGGAAATATTAACTTTGGTTTTGATATATCCAAGAAATTACCATAATTTTATGTTAACACTAAATATATCGAAACAAAAGCAATTTTTGTCCCGTTATATGAGTGTTGTTGAAATAATTTTAAATTTAAATAAATATATCAAATGAGAAATCTACTATTCATTTTTGCTTTCATATTTTCAGTAGGAGCGATAAATGCTCAGAAAGTATGTACTAAAGCTAATGCTAAGGCATGTGCTAAGGCTTGCGCCAAAGCAGGTGTAACTTGTATTATCATGGAAGAAGGTTCTGAGACTAGCGTAGCTTCAGCTATGGCTGCTGCAGAATTAGCTGCTTCTAATGACGAGGCTATCGAGAAAAGAGTATGTTCTAAGTCTGGTTCTGTCAGTTTCTTCAAGTCTCAGACTTGTGCAAAGTCTGGTAAAATATCTAAAGAGGAAGTATTATATGATGTAAAGAGTTCTTCTTTCGTCAATGTATCTCCTTCAGATATGATCTCTGACCAGGAAGCTCAGATCATCAAAACTTCTAATGAGACCACTTCTAAAGCAAAGACTTGTTCTAAAAAAGGAGCAAAATGTTGTGCAAGCAAGAAGAAAGGAGCTTAATTAAGCACTTTTATAAAAAATAAATTAAAGCTCTAACCTTCTGGTTAGGGCTTTTTTTGATTTTAGTCCTTATTTGGAGTCCATTATTGAAGAGTGATGTTATATTTTTATATATTTAAATTTATAATATGTTTAGTTTTCCCCAATATCAATCATGGCTTCCAAGAAAAATAAAGTAAAAAAATCTAAAGCAAACAAAAAAGGTAATACTAAAGCAGTAGTATCTAAACACTCAAAGGACAAACAACCCCGTGATACTAAAAAGTATGGTATTGCTCTACTTATCGTGATTGTGACAGCCATAACGTTTTCAAGCTCTCTAAATAACGAATTTGTCAATTGGGATGATGATAAGAACTTTCTGGAGAACGATATAGTGAGTACTGTAGATAAGAAAAACTTCTGGAGCAATACGGCTGAGATATTTAAGTCTGATGTTATCGGTGGTTATAATCCGCTGACCATATTCACATTTGCTGTGGAGAAGAGAATATATGGATTTGATCAGCCTTATAACTGGCATCTTAATAACCTTATACTGCATCTCCTCTGTACCCTATTCGTATTCCTCATAGCTTATCGTCTTAAGTTAGGTTATCTAGGAGCTGCTGTATTAGCATTGATGTTCGGTATACATCCTATGCGAGTAGAATCAGTGGCTTGGGTGACTGAAAGAAAAGATGTCCTTTTCGGACTTTTCTACCTTATATCCATGTACTATTACATCAAGGGCAAGCAAGAAGGATTTAAGACTAAGTGGATTGTAATTATAGGAGTAGCATTTATACTTTCATTATTATCTAAGATACAAGCCGTCTTACTTCCTATAACACTCATATTTGTAGATTACTATCTCTCTAAGGATTCTAAGCTTAGCGTCAAAAGTATCGCATCTAAGTGGCCCTTCTATATAGGATCACTTATCATAGGTATCACCAATATAATGTTCTTGGCCAAGCAAGGATCTATAGTCCAACAGGAGTATCATGGCCTGAGTAGACTATTCATAGGTGGATATCAACTGACAGTGTATTATATAAAATCGATTGTACCTTACAGATTATCACCATTATATCCATATCCTGCAAGTTTACCATGGTATATATATGCCTCCGTATTATCGTTCTTAGGTACTGGAGCCTTACTATGGTTTTCCTATGCTAAGAGATGGAAAGTTTGGTTTTTTGGTATCGGAATATTCATAAGTAACGTCATATTACTGTTGCAGATAGTCGGTGCTGGTCAGGGGTTTCTTGCTGATAGATTTACATATATCGCTTATTTCGGTTTGTTTTTTATCATGGCTTATTATGTCCAAAAGCTGTATAATGAAAAAGAAAAATTCCAGAAGCCTTTGCTGATAATATTAGCGGTGGTCTTCGGTGCATATGCCTACATATCATACAACCAAAATAAAATATGGAAGAACAGTGATACATTATGGACTCACGTTCTGAAATACTATAAAAAGACGACATTACCATATGGTAATAGAGCTAACTATCGCAGAGATTATAGCCAAGAGCTCAGCAAACAAGCGAATGCCCTACAGAATCAAAATCCTCAGAAGGCCCAGCAATATAGAACTCTAAGTAATAACTACGTATCACTTGCACTTGCCGATTATGCCTCAGTCATAAAGCTAGTAGATACTAAGCCCGATCCCTATAATTCCAGAGCAAGACTTTACTTTAACTTTAGTCATCGAGATAGCTTAGCTAAAGCATTAATTAATTATAATAAAGCTATAGAACTCGACCCTCAGAATGTAGAATATAGAGTGAATCGTGGTGCAACATATGCTAAACTCGGAGATATGCAAAATGCGCTAATACAGCTTAATGAGGCTGAGAAGATAGATCCTACATTTGGAAATATATATCTTAACAGATCAGTTATCAATAACTCTACTCGCAACTACCCAGCAGCACTTGTAGATATAGATAAGTATCTAAGCTACAACCCTTATAAGTCATCAGATATGTGGTACGAAAAAGGGAGACTGCACAGCATCCTGAATGATCCCGCTAAATCGATAGATGCACTTACCAGAGCCATATCAATGCAAGCTAAAGGCATCTATTATTCCGAGAGGGCTAAAGCTTACTATAATCTGAATAATATACCAGCTGCTAAAGCAGATGTCGCTAATGCCCAGCGAGCAGGATATCAAGTCAGTCAAGAATTAATCAATCAGCTATCTAATATTCAACAATAAGGTTTTGAAATTAAGTATAATTATCCCAGCATATAATGAGGAACGTACACTTCAGAATATTTTCGAGAGAGTGATGGAAGTTGACCTTATCGGGAATTTCGATAAAGAGATTATCATCGTAGACGATTGCTCTACTGATGGAACCTCTGATATAGGTAGAGATATAGCAGATAGAAACTCTAATGTACAATACACAAGACATGAGGTTAACAAAGGCAAAGGTGCAGCACTACATACAGGTATCGATGTCGCCACAGGAGATTATATTATAGTACAAGACGCTGACTTAGAGTATGATCCTAAGGAATTCAACTTGTTACTGCAGCCGGTAATAGATGGATTCGCTGATATCGTATACGGTAGTCGGTTCCAATCTGGAAAGGCACATCGTATATTATTCTTCTGGCACACCCTCGGTAACAAGATACTCACTACAATGTCTAATATGTTCTCCAACCTTAATCTTACAGATATGGAGACATGCTATAAATTATTCTCAGCGCCTATTATTAAGAGTTTGACATTAAAAGAAAAGAGATTCGGCTTTGAGCCTGAGGTTACTGCTAAGATCGCAAAAGTAAAAGACATCAGAATCTATGAAGTAGGCATATCCTACTATGGAAGGACTTACGCTGAAGGTAAAAAAATAAACTGGAAGGATGGCGTAAGAGCTCTCTATTGTATAATACGCTATAACCTATTCAAATAAAAGTCGATGAAGGATAATTTTGTTTTTCCAGATGTAGATGAGGTCGGTATAGAAACTTTAGAAGCTGTATCTATTGCTGTCAACTTCAATGAATGGATGTACAAAACCATCAGTAAGCATTGTTCTGGTAAGATATTAGAAATAGGTAGTGGAATAGGAAATATATCACAACACTTTATAGAAAATAATCAAGATATAACGCTCACTGATATAAGAGACAATTATGTCGATTCTCTAAAGGAACAATTCCCGACCCATAAGAACAATACCTATCTTATGGATCTCGTAGATAATAATTTTGAAGAAAAATATGCCACATTCATAGGCACTTACGATACTGTATTTGCACTTAATGTAGTAGAACACATCCAAGATGATAAGTTAGCAATAACAAATGCCACAAAACTCCTTAAGCCTAACGGTAAGCTCGTTATACTTGTCCCAGCATATCAGTTGCTATATAACTCCTTCGATACAGCCTTAGAGCATTACAGGAGATATACGAAGACTTCACTTAACGAACTCATCTCTTCGGAGTTAGAATTAGACCATTCGCAGTATTTTAATGCATTCGGTATGTTAGGATGGTTTGTATCAGGAAGAGTCCTCAAAAAAAAGACTATCCCCATCAAGCAAATGAAAATCTACGACAAGCTCCTATTCATAGCTAAGACAATCGATAAACTCACTTTTAATCAGATAGGTCTATCTGTGATATCTGTTGGGATTAAAAAATAAGTCTCTTCACCAAAGAAAAAATTCCATCACACGCCTTTTAATAAAGTAAGACTTATGTCGCTCATAGTTGACATGAATCAAAGTTGCTCGTAGTCAACTGTAGAGATAATAGTATATATAAACAAAAAAAAGTCCCGACGGTAAGTCGGGACTTCTAATAATAAACCAAAATAATTGTTCTTCCAATTTGTAGTTTCTCAATCTCGTATCAAAAGAACATTACTCAAACTCAAGCGATCATTATCGCTCTTTGTATTTCTTTTGT
>CALLAG010000173.1 GCA_938002705.1 uncultured Saprospiraceae bacterium
TCTCCTTTATGGAATGTCGGTGCATTAAGATGTGGTATATCTACAAAACTTATAGACGCTATAATATCATAATGTTCTGTGATGCCATCAAGACCAGATCCTGTCACTAAGGCTATATCTGAACTATGAGAAAAAATGCCCTGAATGTAATCTGCCGCTTCTTGAGATTCTTTATACATATCCTTAATATTTATATACGTCTTTGCTTTAATAAGTAATTTGTAAGATCACCATAAATTTCTTACTTTTACACTGTATTTGGAGAAAGAGGGAGCAAAAGTTCCCTCTTTTCTTTTGTAGGATGTATTTGATTCTTTTTACTTACAATAATATACTGTGTCAGATAAGCTTATAGAAACCATTAACTCCATTGCAACGGATCGATTTAAAGAAGAAGATCTCAGCCACTGTTTTATAGTAGATATCATACTTAGTGGCAAGAAACTGGAAGTGTATATAGATGGAGATGAGGGCATTAGCTTTAAGAATTGCCAGAGATTAAGCAGAACTATAGAAGAGTATCTTGACGAAAATCAGACGCTTGGAGAAAGTTATACGCTTAATGTATCATCCCCGGGTGTGGACAAGCCATTAAAGTTCTACAGGCAGTATCCTAAGCATATCGGAAGAAAGCTGGAAGTGCATACTACTGAGGATGAGATAATAACAGGTAAGCTGATTACAGTCTCAGAAGAAGAACTTACGGTAGAAACACCCAAAACAAAAAAAGAAGAAGCTAAAGAGCACATTATAAAATTTGATATAATCAAAAGTTCGAAAGTTCTAATTTCATTTTAAAAAACTAAAAGATGGATTACAATGAATCTTGTTGAGTCGTTTGCGGAATTTAAAGCAGGAAAGAATATCGACCGTCCTACGATGGTCAGAGTATTAGAGGATGTATTCCGTACGCTGATAAAGAAAAAATATGGGTCAGATGATAATTTCGATATTATCGTCAATACTCAGAATGGTGACTTAGAGATGTGGAGAGTAAGGGAGATAGTTCCTGATGGTGAGGTGACTGACGAGATGAGTCAGATATCTTATTCGGAAGCGATCGCTACAGAAGAGGATTATGAGATAGGAGAAGAATGTTACGAGCAGTTAGGCCTTGAAGATTTTGGCCGTAGAGCCATACTTGCTGCAAGGCAGACATTAATATCTCGTATCATGGAGCTTGAGAAAGACGAGGTCTTTAAGAGATATTCTGATAGAGTCGGAGATCTTATAGCTGGAGAAGTAGCTCAAGTGCTTAAGAGAGAGATACTCGTATTAGATGACGCTACAGGAAGCGAGCTCGTTATGCCGCGGACTGAGATGATAAGAGGAGACTTTGCCCGTAAGGGAGATATGATCAAAGGTATCATTAAGAAAGTAGAGATGAAGAATAACAACCCCGTTGTCATTATGTCTCGTACTGATAGTAAGTTTCTTGAGAAATTAATGGAACAAGAAGTACCAGAGATAGAAGATGGGCTGATAGTAGTGAAGAAGATAGTAAGAATACCTGGCGAAAGAGCTAAGGTCGCTGTAGAATCATATGACGATAGGATAGATCCCGTAGGTGCCTGTGTAGGTATGAAAGGGTCAAGAATCCATGGTATAGTCAGAGAACTGAATAATGAAAACATAGATATCGTTAATTATACGACGAATATGAATCTATACATTCAGAGATCCCTGACACCAGCCAAGGTTTCTAATATCAGCATAGACAATGAGAAAGGAACTGCTTCAGTATTTCTGAAGCCAGACCAAGTATCATTAGCGATAGGAAAAGGTGGATCTAACATTAAGCTTGCGAGTAAGCTGACTGGATTAGAGATAGATGTGTACAGAGAAGATGATGATCCAAGCTTAGAAGATGTAGATCTGGACGAATTTGCAGATGAGATAGAAGAGTGGGTAATTGATTCCTTCAAGAGTATCGGTTGTGATACTGCGAGAAGTGTACTGGACTTGAGTAAAGATGAGTTACTCAGACGTACAGATCTCGAAGAAGAGACGATCACTAACGTACTTAAGGTATTGGAATCTGAATTTGCTAAAGATTAATAAAAATATAAACTGCCGAGAGGCAATTACCATATAACTAAAGTATACATGACGAGACGCTTAGTAAAAGTAGCGAAAGAACTTAACGTAGGAACGACGACCATCGTAGAATTCTTGACATCCAAAGGTCACGAATTAGACAATAAACCTACGTCCAAAGTAACTGAAGACATGTATAATGCGTTATTGAAGGAATTCAGTAATTCTATAGCTGTCAAAGAGAAAGCTGATAAATTAGTCATCGGACAGCGTAATCAAGAAGCCGAAGCTGAGAAGGCGCCTATATTCGAAACTAAAGTAGAAAAGCCTAAGGAGGAAGAGGAGCCTAAGCCAGAAGTCGTCGTAGAAAAAACGCCTGAGCCCGTAGCTAAGGAACCTGAGATCATCGCAGAACCGGAAGTCATAGAGAAACCCGAAGTTAAAGTAGAGGAGAAAAAAGAAGAAGTCAAAGAAGATCAAGTTATCAAAGCTACTGCAGCCAAATCTGAGCTCAAAGTCGTAGGTAAAATCGATCTCTCACCACCTAAGAAAAAAGCCAAAGTGGCCAAAGTGGTAGAAGAAAAGAAAGCTCCTGTAACGCCTAAGGCTCCTGCAACGCCAGTAGAACCTGAGAAAAAAGAAGAAGTCAAACCAGAAATAGTAAAGGACGAAGAACCTAAGCCTGCAGCGGCACCTAATGAACTTGTAAGAGCTAAAACTCCTCAACTGCAAGGACTAAAGATCCAGGGTAAGATCGACATGAAAAAGTTCGATAAACCTAAAAAGGATGATAAAAAAGACTCTAAAGGCAATGCAGCATCTGGAAGAACTGGCGATAGAAGAAAAAGAACTCGTAAAAAAGTTACTGCACAATCTACACAGAGAAGAGACACCAGAAAAGGTGGCAATTCAAATAAGAAACCTGGAAGAGATCCTAATGAAGTCCAGATAGTATCTAAAAAAGAAATAGAAGAGAAGATCAAAGCTACCATGGCCAGAATATCTGGTGGCGGTAAGAACAAGAGACAAAAAATACGTAGAGGTAACAGAGAAGATAAGAGAGAGAAGGAGTTAGCTGCTGAAATAATGGAGAGCATAGATTCTAAACTACAGTTAACAGAGTTTGTCTCTGCTTCTGAGTTAGCTTCTCTTATGAATGTAACAGTAGCAGAGATTATCACTAAGTGTATGAACTTAGGAGTTATCATCTCTATCAATCAACGATTAGATGCGGAGATAATAGAGCTCGTAGCTAATGAGTTTAATCATGAAGTAGAATTTATATCAGCAGAATCACAAGTAGAAACTGATGAGATAGAAGAAGATGACGAAGCAGATCTTATCCCAAGAGCACCTATAGTCACGGTGATGGGTCACGTAGATCATGGTAAGACATCCCTACTTGATTACATACGAGAAGCTAATGTAGCAGATGGTGAAGCCGGAGGTATCACACAGCACGTAGGAGCCTATTCTGTAAAAGTAGGTGAAGACAAAAAAGTTACATTCTTAGATACTCCAGGTCACGAGGCATTTACAGCCATGAGAGCCAGAGGTGCTAAGGCTACCGATATCGTAGTAGTCATTATAGCTGCCGATGATCAGATAATGCCTCAGACGAAAGAAGCTATATCCCATGCACAGGCAGCCGGTGTTCCTATTGTATTCGCAATAAACAAGATAGATAAAGATGGTGCTAACCCTGATAATATCAAGCAAGGGTTATCTGGTATGAATATCTTAGTAGAAGAATGGGGTGGAAAATTCCAATCACAAGAAATCTCTGCCAAAACAGGTTTAAATATCGACCTTCTACTAGAAAAAATAATGTTAGAAGCAGAAATGCTTGAGCTTAAAGCGAATCCTGACAGATTATCATTAGGAACAGTTGTGGAAGCTTCATTAGAGAAAGGTAAAGGATACGTCACTAAGTTACTTGTACAAAATGGTACCCTTAAGATAGGTGATGCTATTGTAGCAGGATCATATTCTGGAAAGGTCAAAGCCATGTTCAATGATAAAGGCAAGAAGATTAAATCTGCAGGACCTTCTACTCCAGTTGCTATATTGGGATTAGATGGTGCACCGCAGGCAGGTGAAAAGTTTAGAGTATTCGAGAAAGAACAAGAAGCTAAAGCTATAGCGACTAAAAGATCTCAGATCGAAAGAGAACAGACTAATAGAGCGAGTAAGCGTATCAGTCTCGATGAGATAGGTAGAAGATTAGCGTTAGGAACATTTAAGGAACTTAACCTTATTGTCAAAGGTGACGTGGATGGTAGTATCGAAGCATTATCAGATTCTCTTATTAAGTTATCACAAGAGACAGTTCAGGTTAATGTAATACACAAAGCCGTAGGACCAATAGCAGAATCAGACGTACTACTCGCAACTGCATCTGACGCGATCATCATAGGATTCCAGGTAAGACCGTCAGCGGGTGCAAGAGTCTTAGCAGAAAGAGAAGGTGTACAGATTAAGACTTACTCTATCATATATGAAGTAATAGATGAGATCAAGAAAGCCATAGAAGGAATGCTTGATACGATCAAGGAAGAGAAGATCCTTGGTAACATCGAGATCAAAGAGACTTATAAGATCAGTAAAATCGGAACCATCGCAGGTTGTCTGGTTACTGAAGGAAAGGTCACGAGAGATTCTAAGATCAGACTTGTCAGAGATGGCATAGTTATATACCCTACTAAGGAAGGTGCCATAGCTGAACTCGGCTCTCTTAAGAGATATAAGGATGATGTAAAAGAAGTAAGAGCAGGAATGGAGTGTGGATTAACAGTCAAAAACTATAATGACATCAAGGAAGGTGACATTATAGAATCATACGAAATTGTAGAAATAAAGAGAACATTAGAATAATACAATACAGACATTAGAATGTCGATCTACTATGAATAGAATTTGTCAATTCACTGCAATTTTTGGATTGATCTTGACAAATTCTGTTCATATTTTTTTGCCCATACTTAATATGTAAAGGTTTGAACTCCACTTTTATCTTCAAAATTATATGTTATTAAATTCTCTCAAAGAAAGGAAGAAGCTTAAGCTATATCTCGATGATATAGTCGATAAAGTCAATAGAGTAGACTTTATCAAAGATGACCCAATCTCTATACCGAGATCATATACAACCAAGCAAGATATTGAGATAACAGCCTTCTGGGTAGCTATGCTTTCGTGGGGCCAACGAAAAACAATAATCAACAAATCCACAGAACTCTTCGCATTAATGGATGGAGCACCTTATGATTTCATTATTAATCACAAAGAGAAAGACCGTCAGATATTCAAAGATTTCAAGCACAGAACATTCCAGTATACAGATACATTGCACTTCTTAGAATTCTTACAATGGTATTACAAAAACCATGAGTCTATGGAATCTGCATTTGACTTCTCCATAGATGCAAGCACTGCATTATCAAGATTTCATGATTTGTTTTTTCATCAAGAGACAGCTCCTCAGAGAACAAGAAAACATGTAGCTACACCTCAACGAAAATCCAGCTGTAAGCGCCTAAATATGTTCCTAAGGTGGATGGTGAGAAAAGATGAAAGATGTGTAGATTTTGGATTGTGGAACGCTATCCCAATGTCAAAATTAATGATACCTCTCGACGTACATGTAGAGAGAATAGCAAGACAACTCAACTTACTTACGAGAAAACAACGTGACTGGAGATCTGTAGTAGAACTTACTGACAATCTCAGAGAGTTAGATCCCTCTGACCCTGTACGATATGATTATGCTCTATTCGGAGCTGGAGTACTTGGACTACTTTAGTAGATCACGTATTCTTATACTAGATACCTTCTTAGTGTCACCTACTGCCTCCAGATGAAAGAAAATTCTTAATCCATCACCAGCACTATTATATACTTCTGCTATAAAATACTTGGCGTCATTCTCTTCAGAAGTACCATTATGTACACTCGACCACTTAGTAGGTTTAAATGCATCCAACTTCGCTCTTAGAGCTTTGATAGCTCCTGCTGCTGACTCCAATGATTTTTTCCTATCTATTTCAAGGTTAACTTTATCATTGGCGTATTGGCCTATAGATTCATAATCTTGGTCGTTCAGTAAGCTCATATAATCTTGCCCATAAGTAGAAGAGACAGATAATAGTATGAAGCTGATTGCTATAAATATTACGTTTTTCATTTTCTTTATTTTTGTGACTCCGTCGATATTCTGATAAGAATAGCACGACTCAGTTGAATAAACGATAACTATTCATCAATCGTTTGATTCAAAGCTATAAATTAATGTTAACAATTACATACTTTTGTCTGTACACCAATATGTAACTTATTGATTATCCGTTTATTACATTACCAAATAGGTAATCTGTATGAATAGTTAATCGCAATGTATCAGTCATCTATTAATCAAACAAATAATGAACCACAAAGCATTCTTAATTATACTCGACGGTTGGGGCCTGGGAACTGAACACAGTTCTGATGCCATATATAATGCACAGACGCCATATGTAGACAGTCTATTTAGCCATTATCCTAACTCTACATTAGTGACTTATGGTAATGAGGTAGGACTTCCTGAAGGTCAGATGGGTAATTCTGAAGTAGGTCATCTTAATATAGGTGCTGGAAGAATTGTATTCCAAGATTTTGCGAGAATAAATAACGAAATAAAAAGCGGGGATTTCGGTAAAAATCCAACTCTAACTGCTGCCTTAGAGAAGGCCAAGAAAAATAATACTACCGTACATCTCATAGGACTACTCTCTGATGGAGGAGTGCATTCTCATACAAGTCACCTTAGAGCCCTCTGTGATGCCGCAGAACAACACGGTATAGATAATGTATGTATCCATGCTTTCTTAGATGGTAGAGACACAGATCCACAAGGAGGTATCAATAATGTAAAGGACATATCTACATATATTTCTAATAAGAAAAACATACACCTGTCAACCTTGATAGGCCGATATTATGCAATGGATCGTGATACACGATGGGAGAGAATCCAGAAATGTTACGATCTTATAGTTAATGGAAAAGCCACTGTAACCACTAATAATCCCCAAGAAGTCATCCAATCATATTATGATAAAGGTATCACAGACGAATTTATGGAAGCTATCAAAATAGAACAAAGTGATAGTAAGCAGACTATTGCTGATGGAGATTTAGTAGTCTTTTTTAATTTCAGAACTGATAGACCTAGACAGCTCACCCATGTTCTTAGCCAAGAAGATATCCCAGATTTTGGTATGAAAAAGCTAAATATAGATTTTCTTACCATGACCAAGTATGATAGTTCTTTCAAGAATATCAATGTCATGTATGAAAAAGAAGATATAACTATGACTATAGGTG
Organism: uncultured Saprospiraceae bacterium; assembly: GCA_938002705.1. Classification (GTDB taxonomy): domain Bacteria; phylum Bacteroidota; class Bacteroidia; order Chitinophagales; family Saprospiraceae; genus RFSX01. Next base: position 7,402 of record CALLAG010000173.1, read on the forward strand.
AGGTCATAGAACAGAACAATCTCACACAATTAAGAATAGCTGAAACAGAGAAATATCCGCATGTTACATTCTTCTTATCAGGTGGTCGAGAAGAAGCATTCAAAAATGAAAAGAGAATCGTAGTTAACTCACCAAAGGTGGCGACTTATGACCTACAACCAGAGATGTCAGCATATGAGCTTACTAATCAGGTACATCATAATATAGTAGCAGATAATCCAGATCTCATAATTCTTAATTATGCCAATGCTGATATGGTAGGCCATACGGGAAATTTTCAAGCGGCGATAGATGCTGTAGAAGATCTAGACTCATGCCTAGAAGCCCTTATACCTATAGCGATAGCTGCAGAGTACAAGATTGTCATTATAGCTGATCATGGTAATTCTGACTATATGATTAATGATGATGGATCTCCTAACACTGCTCATACGACTAACCTTGTACCTATTATAGTCATAGACCCCAGCAATGAAACTAAACAAGTCAAGAGCGGTAAGTTAGCAGATGTAGCTCCTACCCTGTTATCATTAATGAATGTCAAGATTCCTAAGGAAATGACCGGTCAGGTCTTAGTATGACATACATAATTT
>CALLAG010000174.1 GCA_938002705.1 uncultured Saprospiraceae bacterium
TTAGCCAGCATCAATCTCCTATAGATACGGATGCATTATGGCAAGGTATAAATGTCAAGAAAGGGCAAGAAATAGAAGCTATCGTCAAAGACAAATTAGCTCATCATGAGTCTGCTATCGACAGTCAGGCGGTATGGAATAGCATCGCTACTAAGGTTACTGGTAAGCCTTCTGGAGGGTGGTTAGCCAAGAGCGCAGGACTATTACTATTCAGTATATTATTTTCATATAGCATCTACTACTTTACTTACAACAATGAGACTCTTGTCACTGAAGACTCCAGCTCAGTAAGTAACAAAGTGGACAATGGAATCATAAAAGATAACTCTCTTAATAATAGAACTGTTAGTAGCACTTTACCCAATTCTCAAGCATCAGATATATCAAGTGCACAGAGCAAATCCACTAATAATAATACTTCCCAATCAAAAAATAGTGAATCAGAAATTAATGCTAGTGAAAACGATAATAGTCAATCCTACAACACTAACAAGTCAAGCACTAATAACTCTATCAATAGAAATAGAGCCAATGGTAGCAACACTAATAGTACTCACTACGATAGACCACTGAGCAATACATTGATATCAAATGCAAGCAATAAAAACAACAGTAAGATTAATACGACAGGATTAGATAATACTATAAGTAAATCATTAAACAGAACAACTTATAGCAGCCCAACATCTTCTGCCACTACTAACAGTGATAACAAATCAAGTAATGCTATACTTACGCAAGCATATACACTAAATACTATAGAAAATTCTTATCTAAAGAAAAAAACATCGACGGCTACAGATTTCTTAGGCGATCTGCCAAGCAGAGATGAATGCTTCGCTTGGAACAAATCCATAGAATGCTATGATTACAGTCCTAAGAAATTTCACTTCTCGATATTAGCTTATACGAGTGCTGATTATTATCGCAAGTCTATGTCAGCAGAATCTGGCTTAGCTCAGAATTACCTTAGCAACCGTAAGGAAACCCAAAAAGCACAAATAAGTAATCGATCAGGACTACTTATCAAGTTAAGACATCGCAAAGGTCTCTATGTGAAATTTGGCGCTGAAGCTGGTTTTCTGAGAGAAAGATTTTCGCATCAGACAAGAGACACTATTACAGAGATTGTACCTAATCAGTTGATCAATGTAGATATCGATATTAATGGAGATACAACCCTCACTTATGGCAATGCACCTGTAACAACTATCAGCAGTAAAAACTGGAGAGTAAATAACTTACACCGTACTATAGGCATACCTATCCTCATAGGATACGAAAAAAAGTTATCTAAATTCAATATAGGTATGGAGCTAGGCGTGTTATATAATATCCATAGAAGTTTTGAAGGCTGGCTTCTTGGACCACCTGATGCCCCATCCGATGCTAAGGACTATTTTACATCAAGTAATGATCTTAATCTAACTGGAGGATTTAATATTACTTACGAGCTTAATAAGAGATACAGCCTCGTTGGCTTAGCCACCTTCAGACAGAACATGAATAGAATAAATAATGAATCTATAAATGGGATAACTCAGAAAAATACAACCTTCGGATTAGGTGTAGGATTAGAAATTAAAATTTAGACTTTCTTACAAACCTGAATAAATAAAAAAGTGACTACCAATTTTTTTTGAGTTTATACAAGTTTTAGATTTCTGAAATTATAAAAATCACTCTATGGAAGTTGTTCTAAAATGATTCAACATTCAAAACTAAAACTCAACATATAAAAAACTGATAGTCACGAATAAAAAGCAGCGTCTCCAACCCAAAGGTGACGCTGCTTCCTTTTTTAAAACCCTAATTGTTTAATACTACTCGGTACATAAAGCACCCTTAAACATTCTGTTGCAAACGTACACATATATAATTATGCCATATGAAAATCAAGCCTAAGCCAACACCCTACTACTCCTCTACAGAAGCCCTACAGTATTAGCTAATGCTTACATATCGTTATATAAACACAGTTTTAGTGAGTATTAAAAGAGTCAAATACAGAGGTATATAATGTATTAAACCCTATAATTTAGATTTCTAAAAATAGTATCGCTCTATATCATTAAATGCTTCTTCGATTAGATCTTCGATCAGACGTCTCTCATCACTATTAGAAAAAGATTCGTTACTGGTATTTCTAAATGCACTAGGTATGGCTCTACTATCGCCTCTTGTATCATAATTAGTAATTATGACCTGACTCGATATACGGAATTGATTATCTCTAAAGTTACAATACCCCACCCCGTTATCTGTTCGTACTCTTATATCCCAGTTATAGGTTCTTGTCTCCTCTATTATAGTTACCTCTGCGGTTACGTCTTTGTAGATAGGAGTTCTTGTCGTATTACCAGAAGTATCTACCTCAGTCCTGTATCCGTCCTCTATCTGCTCAGTGTAAGTTTCTGTTCTGGACTGATCACGTACATCGACATCTAATCTCGCAAAATCTATCTCAAGCCTACAATCTGTATCCTGAGCCCAGTTATCAAATGTAACTTCATAGAATAACTTATCGTTATCCTCTAAGTCATCGAATTTTCTATTTATTTCCCAATCATACTTTACATCCCAAGAATCTACTGTCACATCCACCAGTACAGTACCATAAGTGAGGGCTTGATCTAATCTATTACGGATATCATTCATACCCATGGTCTGATCATACTTAAGCGCTTCATAATACATGTAGTACGCTTCTTGAGCAGCCCGCTTATCTCCTCTCTCACTATATCTCTCCATATTCATATCACCCATCTCTACGTAACTGCTGATGATATCATCTCTCAAGATATTATTATTCTCTCGCATGGATAAGATGACAGATTCATATTTAGAGTCTATGTATCTTCTACCATCATCATACAGTTCTATAAGGTCGTCAGTCATACTATAAGCCTCTTCCCAATCTTCGATAAGGTCAGACCGAAGTAGAGATTGTGTCTCATAATTATTATCCTCTATCAACTGACTGAGTGAGTTATTAAGAATAGACTTAAGTGAGCGATCTTTTTTTCCTGACTTGAGATCCTTTAGTGCTGTCGAATAGGCTTTAGCATAATTACCGTCTGAATAATGTTTCTTAGCGCTTGCACATCCTATCAATAATAGGCAGATAGAGAGATAGGTAATTTGTTTCATTGTGGAATATTTAACTCAGTTAGGAATCGCATATAATGATCAAAATAAATAGAACTCACTTCTCTACCAGAAATATAGTAATCACATAAAGCTGAAGCCTTAGCACTATGTGAGTCGCTACTACCCAGCAAAGATATGAGTCTATTAATGGTCCCCGTATTACCATCAATAATCTTGATATTATGAGGTATCATATCTCGGATGATATTTTCAAAAAAAATAAAATGCGTACATCCCAATACTATAGAATGATAAGTAGACCAATCTATCGTCCCCAGCTTATCATTAAGATAAGCCATTAACATGGATGAATTAAAATCAAAATTCTCACCATAGTCTACAAGTTCTTGTAATGACAACAAAGACACCTTGTCATCAGCATCAAGATCCTTAATTAGGTGCTTCAGCTTATCCTCACTTAGAGTTCTATCAGTGGCACAGACAAGAATTTTTCTACCAGATGACAACTCTACTGCTGGCTTAACAGCAGGCTCCATACCTATGATCGGAAGTGAGTATTTCTCCCGCAGATCTTTGACTACTACACTTGTGGCTGTATTACAGGCTATGACTAAAGCTTTGATCTCTTTAGACATCAGAAATTCTACTGCGCCTAACACATGCTTCCTGATCTCGGCATGGGTCTTAGTCCCATAGGGCACATTATCAGTATCAGCATAGTATATGAACTGCTCGCCAGGTAGTCTCTGCATAGCAGCATGCAATACTGAAAGCCCTCCTACCCCAGAATCAAAAAATGCTATAGACATAAAAACGTGATAGTAATATGAAAAATATAGTATCTGATAAAGATGGAAAATTAATTAATTAGAATGGCAAAATCTAATAGTGGATAGATAGGACATTAACAACAACAGAGTATCAGCCATAATTAAACCATCCGTATTACAACGAACTCAGCTTCTCATCTATGACAAAAGTCTTGCTAAAGATATCGTAATAAGTCCGCTTCTTAGCAGAAAATAAACTTATAGCACTTATCGGAACCATACGAGCTATCGCTCTGATCAGATATACAGATATCTCTGGCTTATACCCATGTTCTGTGACAACTCTCGTATGTGTAAAGTGCTTACCGATTGATTTCCCATTCATAATAACTTCTATGATTACAAAGTATAATGGTAAGGCAATAAGAAAATACCACCAAAAATTAAGTACAATAATGAGTACGGGAAAATCAATCAAGTGCAGTGCTATTAATATCGCAATAAAGAAAATAATATCATATAACCAATTAATCATTCTCTTGATAGGAGACGCTAATACCAGATCGGTATTCTCTGTAAGTCTATAGTCCAATAAATGCTCATCCATACACTTAACTTATCTTGTTATGAGTATATATTCATATAGCACGCGATCCAGAAATTTCAATTTAGGTTGATCCTTTAGATTGATACGTAATTGACTTGCTATGCTATCTGCGAGTGTGAGTAGCACTTTCTTATTGCTATCATTAGGGAGCTGTCTATATCTGATTATGGATTGCTTCAGTAATAACATATCATCATCTGTGTAAGCGGCTATATCTGGATATAAAATCTCCTCATTTTCTAACCTCTTTTCCTTATCTAATTCTGTGATACTCGATAAGGTAATACTGTTCTCATTCCTTTTTTTGACGACAGCAGTCTGTGCCATAAGGTCTCCTACTCTCTGACTACGACCTGATGATGAGATGAAGACAATGGCTAATGTACCAAATGTCAAGACCACATCTATAAATCTAAAAATCCATCTCGTAAAATAATCTAAAACCAATGGCGTACGCCCTGTAAGTGTCACTACTCTAATCCTAAGCAACATCTTACCAGGACTCTGACCTTTATTAAATACCTCCCAGAAAAAACTATAGAATGACACAATAGGGAATAGTATTATCCAATATAACACCTCACTGTCTCTGGCAACGAATGCAAATAATATTGTGAAAGATATAAGAATGAAAATATCTACCAGAGAGGCAATAATACGCTGTAGTACAGACGCTAACTCGAACCTGACGACAATGTTATGAGATGTTGTGACTTCTATCAGAGACATATGATAATAAACATGTATGACGTTAAAGTTAATACATAATCACTGTGATTTTATAAAAATTAATAAGATAGCAATAGAAGACTTAATGATTTGTTATTTTCGGAGATAATAATGATTATAGTGCATTGACAGAATCACAATTTATAAATAACAACAAACTGGACTGGAAGGAGCTCGAAGCGCTACTGACTAAAAGCAATCCTGACCCTGACAAGCTCAATAGGCTTTTCGTCAAAGTATCGAGTGATCTATCATATGCACGGACTTTCTTTCCTAACAGATCTGTAAGACTCTATCTCAATAATCTCACGCAGAGTGTATTCGACACCATGCGTGTCAAAGAAGATAAGTTTTCTTACAAGCAGATCGTCAATTTCTTCACAGATATATTACCGCAAGAGATATACAATTCCCGTAAGGCTCTTATTGTGTCGCTTCTTGTATTCGTAGTAGCGGTATGTATAGGCGTGATCTCATCTGTCAATGATGAAGACTTTCCGGCTTTGATCTTAGGTGATAGTTATATCTCTATGACTGAGGCCAATATCGAGAAAGGCGACCCTATGGCCGTATATAAAGATGAAAGAAAACTGGGTATGTTCTTTGGGATTACGACTAACAACATAAGGGTCTCATTTCTTGCATTTGTCCTGGGGTTCTTTGGCTCTGTAGGGACGATCATTGTTCTTCTGCATAACGGTATTATGTTAGGTTCTTTTCAATATTTCTTCTACAGCAAAGGGCTATTCTGGACCTCCTTCTCTACTATATGGATACATGGTACTATAGAGATATCAGCCATCATCATAGCTGGTGGTGCAGGTATTCTTGTTGGTAATGGATTATTGTTTCCTAAGACCTACTCTCGTATCAGCTCTATACAGATTAACTCTCTCAGGGCACTCCGTCTTATATTAGGAGCGGTACCATTATTTATCATGGCAGGTATGTTAGAATCATATGTCACACGACATACCGGATTACCTGATATTGTCAAGGGTGGTATTATTGCCTTATCATTCCTTTTCGTGCTATTAATGTGGGTGATATACCCACTCTACTACCATTACAAGAAGAGGTTAACAGGTCTTGACTATACGATAGAACCAAGAATCAACGAAGAACGTACAATCGATAAATTAAGCTACAGAACACTATCACAAGTTATAGGTGATGGCTTCTTAGAGTTTAGAACTTATATGGGTTCTAACTTAAGCCAAGCGACATTGCCTACACTCCTTATCTTAATACCCCTACTATGGTTCTTTCTCAAGTATATATTTGATTACAATGGGTCATCTTTCCATAGCTCACTATTCTCTTATAGCTCAGGAGGTGCCATTATGACGATAAGCTATGGCATAATACTATCATACGCTATGGCTATGATTATCATGTCAGACCAAAACCTAAAAATGAATTGGTCTGAGAAATCTGCTTTTCTGAAGCAACACTTTCCGAAGATTGCAGCGACGACAATGATCTATTACATCCCAATGGCATTCATTGATTCCGGATGGGTATTATTACTCTATCTCCTACTATCGCCACAATTGTATGTGATATTGATAGATAATTTTATATCCTCTACTGATAATAAACCTCGACTGAGTTTAGGACAATGTATAAAATATGCTTTCAAGTCATGGATTAATTATGCTGTTCTATATTGCATACTTTTTCTATTTATCTGGGTCGCTATCATACTTGTCAATTCTCCCGTAATGAGTCTGATGACGGATTTTCTTGAGTGGCATCACCTATTCGATAAGCGAAGTATCAACAATACATTCATTAGAAACATTATGAACTGGATATTAATCACGATGCTACTGCCTATCATATACTATATGATGCGTAATGCTTATCTCGCCATAAGGACCAAAGAAGAATCTATAGATCTCAATATGAAGCTCAAGACCTTTGGACGAAATAAGACCATGATTGAAGTATGATTTTTCTATCATCTATATCGAGGATATTAATTATAGCCATCATTATAATGAGTGGCACCATATCCTATGCACAAGACGTAGATAACAAAGTCAGCTATACGGAATATGAAGAACTCAGAAAAGAGGTCACTTTTGATAAAACCACAAAAGCACTAAGACCAAAACCACCTAAGAACAAAAAGGAAAAGGTAGAAGTAGAGACTCAAGATTTTGACATCAATTGGTATGATGCTTTTTCGGGTGCAGAGATTCTTGCATATATTGCCATATTCATGATAGGATGTCTGTTGCTTTATTTCATATTCAGCAATCTCGACACTGACAAAAAAATAGAGCCTAAGAAAGACAGTGATTACATAGAGGATATAGAAGAGGTAGATACTGAAGATGGCTACGCAGTAGCACTTAGAGAAGCTGATTATAGATCAGCGATAAGGATGCATTTTCTCAAGATATTACAACTTCTTACACGTAAGGATATCATTAACTGGCAACCTGAAAAAACAAATAGAGATTATACAAGAGAGATATTAGACGCAGCTAAGAGAACTGCATTTAAGAATGTAGCACGTATCTATGAGAATGTATGGTATGGTAACCACAGTATAGATAAGTCACAGTTTGAAGAATTAGATTTTCACTTTCGTAAATTTATAAAGAGTGAAAGCTAATCAAAGACTACTAATCATCATAGGTGTGATCGGTGCTATAATCTTAGGGCTTATGGCTCTTGTATTTGAGATAAGAACAGTCCCAGATTACGACTGGTATGACAAATATGAGTACGATTCTAAAGAACCAAAAGGATTATGGATGTTCTCGGAATTACTAAAAACAAGTTATGGGGAAGATAAGGTCATCTTCAATAAGGCCGACAGCTTATATCTACCAGAAGGAAAAAATCAACTATATATCATAGTCGGCGATCGTGCCAGTTATACCAAAAAACAAAACGAGAAGCTTATACAGTATATAGAAGATGGTAATACAGCCCTCATCATATCATCATCCACAGATCTAAGAATACCACTGGATAGCTTCTATGCTCAGGAGCTATATCTACTGGAAGACACATTAGTCTACAGTCACACTATAGTCAAAAACGATGGGGACACAAGCTACGTAGATAGTAACTACGATCCCGACTACACTTACCAAGATACAACATACAATGATGAAGATGACTACGACAATTATAATGATTCTTACTATGAGGATCCACGTGACAGCATTTTATACATCGACGAATACTTAAATACTATCTACGACAGTGTATTACATATAGCTAATGCACCATTCGATAGTACTTATTCTGATTATATATACAGCAACTATCACCGGGAGCTAAAAAGACTCACCGAGACAAGCTATAACTTTATAAAAGATCTTCCTAAACTCAAAGCAGAGTCTATACACTACGAAGAACTTATGTACACTACAGATACCAGATCATTATTCTCAAAAATGAAATTAGGCGATGGAGAATTATATATACATACTGTCCCTTTACTATTGACGAATATCGGGACGAGGCAAGACTACTATTTAGATCATGCTAATTATATATTGTCTCAATTTGATCCTGAGAAAGTAGTCGTAGATAAACTAAGAATAAATTTTAATTTTGGAAATGATGAGGTTAAAAAAAGTCCCATTGCTTTTATCCTCAAGACCCCATCGCTGGCTTGGGCTTATTATCTACTAATAGCTAGTCTGTTATGCTTTGTTATATTCCGAAGTAAGAGACTACAGCGAGTCATTCCTCTTACAGGCAAAAATGAGAACACATCTCTACAATACATCAAGACACTGAGTACGCTCTATCAGAGTCATGAGCAGAACAACAAACTTGTTGTCCATATGCGTGATGTCTTTTATAATAAAATAAAAAACAAATATTTCTTAGATCATACAATTACTGGATATGTAGAGCAGCTATCCAGAAAAACAAAAATCAGCGAAAAAGAGATCAGCACATTATTACATAAGTTTGAAAGTGCTCGTAATTCTAACTTCACTGATGACCAATTAATTGTGCTACATAATCAAATAGAATCATTTCATAAAAAAGCAAAATAATGGAAGATAACGAACCGAATATCCCACCACAAGAGATTAATAGTGAAGCTACACCTCCACCTATAACCTCGCCGACTCAAGAGGGCACTGTATTCCGATCCAGAGTAGATCTGTCCCCTATACGAGCTAAGATAGATCGTGTACTAGAAGAGTATAGTAAGATCATAGTAGGCCAATCAGAGCTCATAGAACTGATGGTGACATGCATCATCTCTGATGGTCATATCTTAATAGAAGGTGTACCTGGTATTGCCAAAACTCTAAGCGCAAAAGTTGTCGCTAAGACCATAGATACGGAATTCTCAAGGATACAATTTACACCAGATCTTATGCCTGCTGACATAATAGGTACGTCGATCTATAATATGAATACTTCCGAGTTCGTGTTTAAGAAAGGGCCTATCTTCTCTAATGTAGTCTTGATAGATGAGATCAATAGAGCTCCAGCTAAGACACAGTCGGCATTATTCGAAGTGATGGAGGAGAAGCAGATATCATTCGACGGTATCACCTACCCTATGACTAAGCCATTCATAGTCATAGCGACTCAGAATCCTATCGAGCAAGAAGGGACATACAGACTACCAGAGGCACAGCTGGATAGATTCCTGATGAAAATAAACCTTAGCTATCCGACGATAGAAGAAGAATTAGAAATCATCAATAGATTCAAGAACAAGCCTGGACGTCCTGACATAGAATCTATCGAATCTATACTCAATGCAGATAGTATCGCTGAAATCCAGACGACACTCGAGAGCATACATATAGAGAAACAAATGTTAGAGTACATCACGCAGATCATACATGAGACACGTAATCACTCTAAGGTATACCTGGGTGCATCACCGAGAGCATCACTGGCACTACTTAGTACTGCTAAGGTAACGGCGGTGATGGCAGGTCGAGATTTTATCATCCCTGATGACATACAGTTCGTAGCACCACACGTCCTTAATCATAGAATGATACTGACACCTGATGCTGAGATGGAAGGTGTGACAGCATTCACAGTGATATCTGATATTATCAAGACATTAGAAGTTCCGAGATAGAAGTGAAAAATCTATTTCTACATAACAGATTTTTCTATGGTATAGCAACTTGCATAATACTATTTGTATTATCGTACTCGTATCCATTTTTATTTAGAGTAGCGCAAGCAGTATTACTCCTATTCATTATTACATGTGTGATAGAGTGGGTCATTCTCAAGAATATAGGAACCAAGGCCAGCTGCAGTAGAAAAGTATTAGAAAAACTATCTCTCGGAGATGAGCAGATCGTTCACTATGCCATAACTAATGACTCTAACTACAATATTAAGACTCTACTTGTAGACGAACTACCTGAGCAGCTGCAGCATAGATCATATATAGTAGATCAGTATATCGATAAGCAAAGCAACGTCTCTAAAGAATTCGTTATCAGACCGACTGAGAGAGGTGCTTATGAGTTTGGTAAGATATGGATGTACATCTCGCTTAAGTATCCGGGATTCATACAGAGAAGAGAAGTCATAGACACACCCTACCACAGTGAGGTACATCCGAGTATCATACAGATGAGAAAGTATGAGCTGCAGGTATTCTCTAAGACCGCCATACTCGCAGGAATAAGACAAGTCAGAAAGATAGGTGAGAATGATGAATTCGAGCATATCAAACCTTATCAACTCGGCGATAATATAAAGTCTATCAACTGGAAGGCCACATCCAGAAAAAACCAGCTGATGGTCAATCAGTATCAGAACACACGTTCTCAGACCGTCTACTGTATAGTTGACAAAGGTCGATCTATGAAGATGCCATTCTTAGGGATGACACTTCTTGATCATGCCGTTAATTCTGCATTAGTACTCAGTAATATCATCCTTAAGAAATATGACAAAGCAGGCCTTATTACATTCTCTGATAAACTCGGCACCATAGTCAGAGCTAAGGCAATGACAGGACAGCTCGAAAGCATATCAAAACAACTCTACAGTCAGAAGAC
>CALLAG010000175.1 GCA_938002705.1 uncultured Saprospiraceae bacterium
CTCTGAGGCGTATCAGAATCATATGATGATCGTAGTGTCCGCAGGGGACTTATATTACGTACACTCAAGAGCGGTATCGTTGCAAATAAACTTGTGATGACAGTACCCATTACAAGACCCTGAGCTATCGCCTTCCATGATATCTGAAGATCAACTTCGTAGGGTAGAATATCCTTGAGTACGATAGGCAATGCAATCTGTAATAGAGAACCCAATGCTACACCTACCATTACGGCGATGAATCCTAATATGAATATCTGAAGAAAAAATATTAGAAATGCTTGATTACCTTTCATACCAAGACATCTGAATACGGCAATAGAAGGTATCTTGGATTTGATATATATTAGAACACTACTTGCGACGCCGATACAACCTAATATGAGCGACACAAGTGCTACAAGATTCAAGAAATCATTTAATGAATCGAATGCTCTATTGAGATTCCGCTTGTTATCTTCTACTGTCGTCATACGGAAACTGAGATCATTGAATTTCTTCTGTCTACCTTCCGCTTCTTCCCATACCTCTGCATCTACTGAGGGATCTAATTTTCTGTAGTAATTATACTCGACGATACTGCCTGGCTGGACTAAGTTCGTCTGGTCCATCGTCGACTTATTAATGTATATCGATGGTGCAAAACTGGATCCCAAACTTACAGATCCGAATGTACTCATTAACTTTCCGACGATCGGTATCACACTATCTCCCAGCTTGATAGAATCACCGATGCTTAATGCATTTTCGAACATCATCCCTTCATCTACTAAGGCGCCGTTATTCTCTTGATATAGATCTCTTGCGGATTTGGGTTCTGTATTAAGTGTACCATAGAATGGATAAGCGCCTTCTATCGCTCTTATTCTGACGAACTGTGTGCCTTCATTAGATGGGATATAAGCCATAGAGAATATCTCCATCTGCATGGCTTTCTTACCTTCTAATGAATCAAGAATCATCTCCAGACTTGCTGGTAATTCTTGCTTACCTGATACTTGTATATCTGCACCGATAAGAGACTTGGATTGATTATCTATATCACGTACAAGATTATAGTTGAATGAATTGATTGCCACCAAGGCTGTCATCCCTAATACGATAGAAGACATGAACATGGTGAGCTTACCCCAATTCTTTCGGCTATCTGCATAGGCTGTCTTAAGTAAGAATTTCATATCAGACATGAGCAGTGCTGTTAGATGATGACATGCCATCTGATATAATCTTGCCGCCTTTCAGCTTTATAGTTCTACCGACCTTAGCGGCTAACTCCATATCGTGAGTTACAAGCACAAGTGTAGTTCCTTTCTCTTCATTGATATCAAAAAGCAATTGCTCTATGTATGCTCCTGTCTCATCATCGAGATTACCGGTAGGCTCATCAGCGAAAAGTATCTTAGGAGAATTACAGAAAGCTCGAGCTATAGATACACGCTGTTGTTCTCCACCTGATAGCTGAGAAGGGTAGTGACTCATACGCTCGGCTAATCCTACCCTCTGTAGTAAGTCTTTAGCTGTAGAATAAGCTTTATCGTTTTTTTGTAATTCCAGAGGTATCATGACATTCTCTAGTGCTGTAAGAGTAGGGATGAGCTGAAAATTCTGAAATACGAAACCGACATTTATATTTCTCAATTTTGCTTTTTCATTTTCATCAAGATCATTAATCATCTGACCGCATAGGTCGAGTGTTCCTGATGTAGGACTATCGAGTCCTGCACATAATCCAAGTAAGGTCGTCTTGCCACTACCAGATGGGCCTACGATGGCTACTCTCTCTCCAGCATTGATTGAGAATGTGATATCCTTCAATACATTAAGAAGACCATCTCCACTCTTGTAAGATTTACTTACTTCTTTTATATCCAGAATTTTATTCATTTATTTTCTTTAGTTATCGTCACTGACTTCTTATATATTATAATAATATCTTTGCCAGAACATTAATCATTGATATGTCTATAAGTTCAACAATATACAAGCAACTCATTGCAAGCATGACATTCGTTATGCTCATCAGTGTAGCTCTGACATCGTGCAAAGATAACAGCTCAAAGCAGAATGAAGTTGAAAGCATTTCTGAAATAGAGACCAAAACTGATGATTCATCTACTAATGAGGATAAAAAAGTCATTTTATGTTTTGGTAATAGCCTTACTGCAGGATATGGTCTTGATGATGAGACTACTTGGTGGACACACTTATTGCAAGAAAGGATAGATTCTTTAGACTTACAATACTCAGTGGTCAATGCTGGGTTAAGCGGTGAGACGACTTCAGGAGGTGTACAGAGAATCGATTGGGTGCTGAATCAACCCGTAGATGTATTCATCTTAGAACTGGGGGCTAACGATATGCTTAGGGGCTTGGCTGTAGATAATACGAAAGAGAATCTGGAAGAGATCATTCTGAAAGTAAAAGAAAAGAATATGGATATTAAGATAATTCTCGCTGGTATGCTTGCTCCGCCTAATATGGGTAAGGACTATGAGAATGATTATAATAATATTTTCCCAGCTCTTGCTAAGAAACATGACGCTACACTAATTCCTTTTTTCTTAGAGTCAGTAGCAACTATTCCAGATCTTAACCTTCCTGATGGTAAGCATCCTAACGCTGAGGGTCAGAAGATCGTATTGGAAAATGTATGGAAGGCTTTAGAAGGTAACTTATAAATGAAAAAAGGAAAGACCTGAATATACTAATTCAAATCTTTCCTTTTTTATTTATCCGACACTGTTCGTTGCGACCTCTGGTCGTATACGAAACCCAAGTTTCGGCTTTTAGCCCAAATCAATTAGGCGCTTAAATTTCTGACCTTACAAATTTTTCTTTCGATATGATGATTTGGTAGTTTAATCTGCAGCTTAGATTAAGAATCTTTATATCAACTTTCTTATGTCAGCTAATTCTGGATGTTTTGATTTTGTAGATACTGCAATGTCCAGGTGACGCTTGGCTAATTCCTTTTCGGATCTCAGAGCATGGATATGTGCTAGCATTCTATTGACATCTATATTTTGAGGTCTCTTCTTATATTCCATCTCAGCATATTCTAATGCTTTATCGTAATCTGATAGAATGTCTCTGTAGATAGAGGCATATTCTAGATTCATGTTGTGACCAGAGTCTACATCTTCTTGTAGCATTACGAATATTTCGTCCATAAGTGTGTTCAGTTCAGCATCTCTATTTTGCTCTTTATATAACTTAGCTAAGGATGTGTAGTAGCCTACCTCTGGTATGATGTCTATAGCTTCATTGTATTTTGCTTCAGCTTTTTTCATGTCGCCCTGCAGATAAGCTACTTCTCCCATTGCCGCTACTGCGAATGGGTAATCTTGCCTGATATCTATAATCTGTTTATAGATGTTCTGAGCTTTGTCATATTCTCCATATTGTAGGTATAGGTCTCCGAGTGTCTGCATAGCCCATGCTGTCTCCTCATATCCTGGGTAACCAGCTTTGATTGCTAATTCTAAAGCTTTTATGGAGCCTTTGACATCACCGTGTATTTCTCTTAAGTAAGCTATCCTTGAGTAAGACCTTATATCAGGTTTGATATTAATCATCTTATCTGACATGGCTACGGCCTTATCATATTCTCCCAATTCTACGTAACAATCTACGAGTACACCGTATATCTGAGCATTCTTATTATTAATGGCGACAGCCTTCTTAGCGGTCTCAAGTGCATCAGAAAATTCGTGTAATGATAGCTGCACACCTGCATGAGTTGTCAGAGCTCTGAATTTGACATCAGGATTGACTTCTTCGTTCTCTACTATCTTGGATGTCATCGATAGAGCAGCAGGATAATAGTGACCATGTTCTCCTGTAACTCTTGCTTCCCTTATGTAGAGTTCTGCGAGTTTGAGTTTAGCTTCATTATCGTCAGGATTCTTGTTTAATGCGTCTCTCTGATCTGTGTAGTAATTTTGGACTTCGTCCCATTCTTTGCCCAATCTTATCTTTTCTGATCTATCTAATAGATCTGGAACTTCTATAGATGAATTTTTTGATGCTGACTCTTTAGATTCTGTGGAGGTCGTCGCGTTCTGGCATCCAATTGTAGCTATGGCAAGTACGGCGAGTACTGTTATGATTAATTTCATTTTTATAAAAAGTTTGTTTTAGGTAATCATTATGTTATACGTATAATAACACTGTAATGGTTTTTGTAAATTAAATGACCTGCATATAAGCATTGGACATATTTTATAGCTGTAATCCACAGATAATATCGCAAAAATATCTTTTATCAGGTATAAAAAATCTATAATACAGAAATACTCGTAATGTAGTCTGAATATCATGTACTTGATATTCTTGACTTGGTCTCTTTGGATTTATTTCCGAAGAGGCCTTTTTGTTTACAAGATTTTCATGTGTCGTATTAAAATATTAATATTTGTAATAATCTGTCTGTAACCATATTATACATCTGAGAATTTTAAATTGATAAAAAGATAAGTAATTGTACGACATTTTGTTCGTGAATGATTAGTTTTACGGCAGTCCTACAGGGGCTAGTCAAGAATATTGGATATACATGATATTTGTTAAAACAAATATCTATGTCCGTTTTACCTTCTCAGTTTTATTATTATCGTGAGAGTATTCCTCTCTCCGAAGCGCCATTAGATTGTAATGTTCTATATATAGGAGACTTGTTATTAGCCATAATAACAGCTCTAACTTTGGCATTCTCGCATCTGAGAATGCTCCATATCCTTATGAATCCGAACTATATTTTTAAAATTAAGTTAAATCCAATATCCAATACACCAACGTATAGCTTTACGTATGGACAGCTACAATACAGATGGCTTATTCAT